>DASWGX010000502.1:0-2695 GCA_036393455.1 Polyangiaceae bacterium | reverse complement strand
AGCTATCGCTCAACGGCACGGTGGACGCGAACAACGCCGCTTCGGGGCAGGTGGCCCTGGACGGCGCGCCTTTGAGCTACGAAGACGCCAACGGATGGCGGCTCAACTCGCCTACCGAGATCGAGCTTCTTGGCGACGCCTGCGAAGCGATCAAACACGGGGACCACGAGCTCGACATTTCCTTTCCGTGCGGCGTGATCGTTCCGCGCGTCGAATGACGGCCCAGCGTCTCAGAGCGGCTCGCTCGCGGGCGCCCACTGGTACTGCTCGCGCACCTTGATGCCGCGGCCGCCGAAATTGGTGACGCTGAGCTTCGCAAGGTACTCGCGGTAGCGGTACTCGAAAGCCGCTCGACGGAAGCGAGCGTCCTCCAAGTAGTCGGCACGCAGGCGGCCGCGGCGGTGCGTGGGCGGCCCGACGCGTCGAGCCAGCGATGCTCCGAGATCTTCGACGTGCGCGACGGCCTCGGCTGCCGTCTTTGCGCCCCGCCAGACATCGACCGCGACGAGCCGGTCCCGATCGAACTGAAAGTACACGCTCGTAACCCCGGCGCTCTCGCCGGAACGGACACCGTCGCAGCGCAACACGGAGTCGCCGCGCGCCCGCTCGCAGCCGATACCGTTCTGCGCTGCCCACGCCGAAACCTGCGCGCGGCGCGCTCGTCCGAGCTCGAAGTGCCATGCCGGGTGACTCTTCGCCGCGCGAACCCCCGCGCGCCGTCGCAGGCGATCGACGCGGTAGGCCTCGACGCTCGCCGCGTCCGCCGCGTCGAGGGACACGGGACAGCCGCCGGAGCGCTGCAACAGGCGAAGCAGCGGCTTTCCGGCGTCGCTGTGCGCGGCACCCACCAGCGCCGCGAGCACCGCCCCCGTGGCGACGAGCGCGAAAAACCGTTTCACGAACCCGACCCTCCGGCCCCACCGGCACACTCGGTGCGCGTCGGCTCGCCGTCTCTCTCTTCCACGATATCGCCCTCCAGCCCGAGCAGCGCGGGCGCGGCGGCGGCGATGTCCTCCTCGGCGACACCCGCCTCGCCAAGACCGGCCACGACGTCCTCGATCAGAGCGTCGAAGTCGGAGCTGCTGATGGCGAGCCCGACGTGGGCATTCGTCATGCTGCGACACGGAAGGCCGTTCGAGGCGAGCGAGCCCGCGTAGACGACCCCAGCGCATCCGAAGAGCTCCTGAACCTGAAGCGTCAAACAGTCCGCCACACGCGTGAACGCCGCCTCCTCCAACTGGGTGAAGAACGCGCTGATGCGACAATCCTCGGCGATGGCTCCGATCACGTTCTCGCGCGCGACCGTCGAAATGACGTCGGGGCCTCCGTACTTCTCGCACAGCGTCTCGCCGTCCCCGTTCCCGCCGCCGCTGCTCTCCCCGCTGCCGGCTCCGCTGCCCCCGCCCGCCGCGAAAGCGCCGGACGTGGCCGTCGAATCGACGGGGTCGCCGTCGCCGCACGCGAGCACGAATCCGACTGCCAAGACCGCACCGGTGAGAAGCATCAAATAGCGGTTTCGAACCATCGAGATACCTCCTTTGGGATCGCGCCGTTTCCGATAAAAAAGCCGACAAGGGCGCGACACCTTTTTGAATACGAAACGCAGCGCGATTCGGATCACCACCTCTGCCGCACGGAACGGCGCGAATGCGCGCCTACTGGTGTTCCGGCCTGGAGACGGCGCACGGGTAGCCGCCCGCGGCGTGGGGACAGTGATTCGCCGGCGACACCAGCGCGGCGTTGAGGTGATAGAGCCGGCACCCGAGCGAGTCGCCGCGGATCTGTCCGATGTTGAAACCGCCCGGGTCCGGAACGTCGGCGCAGGCTTCGAGACAAGCCGTATCGCTCTCGAAGGACGAGCACTCCGCTTGCACGAGCGCGCAGTACCCTTCGCAATTGGACCCACAGACTCCGTCGCCGCCCGGTCCCGCCGCGGGACACGCCGTGACTCGCTCGCCGGGAAACCGCAGCGCGAGCTCCGCGCTACTGAGACGGCAAAAGATGCTGTTGCCCCTCTCGTCACCGGCGGAGCCGAGAGGAAAGAACCGGCACTGCTCTTCGCAGGTGAAGATCGAGTCGTACTGCGCGTAGCTTTCGCCGGGAGGACCGTCGGGGCACGCTTCCATGACCGTCGCGCAGTACACTTCGCACGGCGTGCCAGAGGGCTCTGCGAGCGCGCCGCCCGCGCCGGACGCCGCTGCGTCGAGCAACGGATCGCGCGTGGCCGGTTCGAAGCCGAGCACGTTGCTGCACGCCGCGAGCACGGCGCTCGAGAAGACAACGGCCGCCGCGTGCTTTACCACGAGCTCCTCACGGAAATGGCGGCGTGCTCCGGACCGATGCTCGGCGCCCACTCGACGCGGTGCGTTCCGCCCTCTCCTCGTTCCGAGTCGGGCGCGCTCGATGGCGCCGTCCACACCAGAGTTGCGCCCAGCCCGAGCAATGCTCCCGCGGAGACGAAAGCAACCGTGGCTACGGTCGCGCGCGTCTCCGCTTGGGCGCGCAAGGCGAGGCCCCGATCGGTGCACAACGTCTCGGTGCGACAGTGATCCAGCGATGCGTCGTACCTTTCACGAGCCAGGAGCCCGAAGACCGTTCCGACGCCGGCGCCGGCGAGCCCGGCCGCGCCGACCCAATAGCCGGCGCGAGCCTGCGTCGACCCGCCCGATTCGAGCGCGCGGAGCGGCTCGGCGGA
>DASWGX010000501.1:0-2756 GCA_036393455.1 Polyangiaceae bacterium | reverse complement strand
GTTCCGCGACGAACAGGCTTCCGTGCGGCGCGCCGGCGCGCGCGGCCTTCAGCGCATCGTCGTTCGTGGAGCCGGTCTCGAGCGCCGTCGTGAGCGGCGCGCCGAGCGCGGTTCCCGCGGCGCGCCGGCGCGCCTCGAAGCGCGTGGCGTCGAACGGCTTCAAGGCGCGAGCCTTTCGAGCTCGAGCGCAATGTCCGCGGCGGGCGCCGAGTGCGTCAGAGCCCCGACGCTGATCACGTCGGCGCCAAGAGCGCCGAGCGCCGGCACCGCCTCGAGCGTCACGCCTCCGGACACCTCGATGACGGCGCGACCGCGCGCGCGGCCCAGGGCCGTTTCGATCTCCGCGATCGCGAAGTTGTCGAGCATGACGATGTCGGCACCGGCGTCGAGCGCTTGCTCGAGCTCGGCGATGCTCCCGACTTCGACTTCGATCCGGCTCGTGTGCGGCGCGATTCGGCGCGCTCGTTCGATGGCGGCGCTGATGCCGCGCCCGGCTGCGATGTGGTTGTTCTTGATCAAAACGCCGCTCGCGAGGTCGTTTCTGTGATTGTGGCCGCTGCCGCTGCGCACGGCGTAGCGTTCGAGCGTGCGCAGCCCCGGCGTCGTCTTGCGCGTGTCGGTGATGCGCGTCTTCGAGGCGGGGGGCAAGGCTTCGACGTATCGGCGCGTGAGCGTCGCGATGCCGGAGAGGCGCTGGGCGAAGTTGAGCGCGACGCGCTCCGCCGTCAGTACGGAGCGCGCCGCCCCCTCGACTTCCCAGAGCACCGTGCCCGGCTCGGCCCACGCGCCGTCGGGCACCAAGCGCTCGACGCGCACGCCCGGGTCGACCCGGTAAAAGGCGCGGGCGAACACGTCGCCTCCGCAGACGACCAGGCGGCTCTTGGCGCGCGCGCGCGCGTGAGCCCGGGCCTCGGCGTCGACCACGCTTTCGGTCGTGATGTCGCCGGCCGCGATGTCCTCTGCGAGCGCGCGATCCACGACGTCGTCGAGAGCATAGTCGGCGATCACGGGATCAAACCGTAGCCGTAGCCCAAGGCGGACGCAAAGACGTTGCACAGCGCGTGAAACGCGATGGACGCCCCGACGCCGCCGGTGCGCGCGCGCAGCCAGCCGAAGAGCAAGGCGGGAAAGAAGACGGCGAGGCGGCCGGGATAAGGTTCCGTGAGCAAGTGCCCGACCGCGAAGATCGCGCTCGTCACGACGAGCGCAGGACCGACGTACGCTCCCGCGACGCGAAAACGCGGCGGCCAGACGCGATCGAGCGCGCTCAGGAGATAGCCGCGATAAAAGCATTCCTCCGGGATGGCCACGACCAAGAGCTGACCCGCGAGCTCAGGAGCCATCCGGAGCGACTCGAGCGCCGAGAAGCCCCGCGCAGGCTCGTACCAGAAGACGTAGCCTAGCCAGAAAAACGGAAACGTCAGAAGGGCGAGCGCCGCCGCCCACGCGAGCGCTTCGAACGCGCTCTTCGCGATCCAACGCGGGTTCAAAGGCTCGGGCTCGAAGATGCCGCCGAGGCCGAGGCCGTGCTCTCTGATGACGGCCGTCGATTCACGCGCTAACACCCGGTTGTGCACTACCGCGATGAAGATGAGACCCACGGCTACGGCCCCGTAGTCGTCGGGCAGCGCCCAGCTCGCGGCGGCCGCGGCGACCGTCGTCCCCACCCCGATTCCGAGGGGAACCGACGCCCTTTTGGGCTCGCTGGTCATCCGCGCCCCGTTTGCCGCAATTTGCTCCGCGCTGGAATCCTTCGACACCGCGGGATCCGTTCGGTGCAGAGGCCGGACAGCTTGGCCTCCCCCGATGTCGTGTCATCGGCTAATGTCCACGCCGCTCGCCTTGCGGGCCGGCGTTCACCCCGTTCGCGTGTCCATGTCGTGAGCGCCGCTGGAGGAGTCATGCTCGAGTCAAACCAGTTGAACCCCGTTCCGGGCCGCCGCCCTCCGGCGCTCGTCCACGCCGCCAAGTGGCCTCCCGACGACGGGGACGTACCGGCGATGCCGCCCGGCGGGGGCCTGCCCGGAGGCGGAAGCTTCGACACGGGCGGCGGCGACTTCAAGAAGGGTCGCTTCAACCCGTGGGTGATTTTGGTGGGTGTCGTCGGTGCCATCACACTGGCGGTGTTCCTGGCGCTCGGCGTCAAGCAGGACGAGGAACGGCTCACAGTAGAGCAAGCGGAGGAGCAGAAGAAGGCCATCTTCGTGCTGCCCAAAGCGGAGCAGATCCCTCATTGGCGCAAGTGGGCGGCGAGCGAGGCGAGCAGCGAGCTCCAGGCCGAGGCACTTAAGCAGCTCGCATGGGCCGGCGACCCCGAGGGTGTCAAGCTGGCCGTCGATGCGTTGAAGTCGCCGTCGGTGCCGGTGAAAGGCATGGCGGCGACGGCCCTGGCCGAATACGGGACGCCCGCTGCGGACAGCGCGAAGGATCCGTTGCTCACGGCGCTCAAGAGCGCTGACGCCGGCGCCAAGCCGCAGATCGCCTGGGCGCTCGTCGTGCTCGGCGAGGCGCGTGCCTTCGACGAGATCATGAACCTGTACCGGTTAGGCCATCTCTCGCAGGTACAACGGCTCGGTGGCGGCCTCGCGTTCGATCCGAACCGGATGATCCGTCTCGTGTCGCTCGACAAGATCGCGTCGATGGCCGGCGACGAGAGCCCCGCGGTCCGGCAGCTCGTCGCCACGGTGCTTTCGGGCAACGCCGAGCCCAAGTTCACCGACCCGCTCATCAAGCTGCTCGGCGACGAAGACGGGGAG
>DASWGX010000500.1:0-1917 GCA_036393455.1 Polyangiaceae bacterium | reverse complement strand
GAGCTCCTGGCTCGCTTTCGAACGGCGGTGGAACAAAGCCTCGGCGCTTTCGCTTTCGAACGGCGGTCGACGCGCTCACCGCTCGTCCTTTCGGCGCGGCTCAGCGAGCTCAGCACTGAATCGAACCGAGACCGCACCAAGACCCAATGCCGCGTCTCGGCCGTGCTCCGACAAAGAAACGACGGGACCATCATCGCGCTCGCTCGCGGTCGGGCCAGCGCCGAGCAGGGCCGGGCTCGTGCGTCGGCGACCGAGGACGTGGCAATGCGCGCCGCCATCGAGGGTGCGCTCGGACGTCTCGAAACGACGCTGCCTTGAGCCGCCGGTCAGCGGCGGGCGACGTGCTCGATGGGCGATCGTTCCCCCGGCATCAGACCGAGCGCTCTCCACGCCGCCAAGAGACGCCCCCGTTCCTCGACGCTGAGCGATTTCTGGCGCCGTTCCGCGGTCCGCGCGCGCGCTAGCCATGCGGCGGCGTCGCGCGCCTCGCCGAGCGAGAGGTGCGTCAGCCCGCGATAGAGCGCGTAGCGAGCCTGCGCCGCCGGTCCGGCGCGCTGGTATTCCGCTTCCACCGCGACGAGCTCACGCAGCGCCTCTGGATAGTGCGCTCGCTCGAATTCCTGGACGGCACCGGCCACCGGGGAGCACCCGAGGGCCGCTCCGAGCCAGAGCGCCCAAGGGCCCGCGCGCCACCCGGCATGCCGAAAACGCCCAAAAAAGGCGCCGCGGCCGCCCGCCGTCGCCCGCGACCGACGCGTCACGCGGGGAACGCCGCTCCTTGCCCGAAAGTCGTCCTGCATGGTGCCCCCATCGGGGCCGAGACGACCAGGTTGCGAGGAATTTCGTGCGAGGAATTTCGGGAGTCGCGCGCGGGCTCGGGCGGCTTGCGCGGACCCCCGCCAGGCGCCACCCTACGCCGCCCCGATGCCGCAAAGCCCGCGCGCCCTGCGCAACGTCGCCATCATAGCCCACGTCGACCACGGCAAGACCACGCTGGTCGACGCCATGCTCAAACAGACCGGCGTATTTCGGGAGAACGAGGTGGTCAGCGAGCGCGTGCTCGACAGCGGGGATCTGGAGCGCGAGCGGGGCATCACGATCCTCGCGAAACACTGTAGCGTCAGGTATCAAAACACCACCGTCAACCTGATCGATACACCCGGGCACGCGGACTTCGGGGGAGAGGTGGAACGGATCCTCAAGATGGCGGACGGCGCCCTCTTGCTCGTGGATTCGGCGGAAGGGCCGCTGCCGCAGACGCGCTTCGTGCTCGGCAAGGCGCTCGAGCTCGGGCTCGTCGTGATCGTCGTCGTCAACAAGATCGACCGCTCGGACGCGCGCCCCGACGAAGTCGTCAACGAAGTGTTCGACTTGTTCTGCGATCTCGGCGCGAGCGACGCTCAAACGGACTTTCCGCTCTTGTACGCGGTCGGCAAGGACGGTCTGGCAAAGCGGGAGCTCGCGGATTCCAGCAACAGCCTCGCCCCGCTGTTCGACGTGATCTTGGAGCGCGTGCCGCCGCCGCGCGTCGAACAGGGCGGCGAGCTGCAGTTTCTGGTGCACAACGTCGAGCACGACGACTACGTCGGTCGCCTGGCGATCGGACGGGTTTGTCGTGGCGGCATCGGCGTCAATCAAGCCGTCGTCGTGGTGGGCAAGGACGGGCGCGTCGAGGCCGGCAAGGTGAGCGCGCTGTTCGGCTATGCGGGGCCTCGCCGGGTCCGCGCGGACGACGTTACGGCGGGAGACATCGCGGCGATCGCCGGCCTCGAAAGCGTAGAAATCGGCGATACGGTGGCCGACCCGGCTCGCCCCGAGGCGCTCGAACGCATCCATGTCGAGGCGCCCACGATCAAGGTGACGTTCTCGGTCAGCACGTCGCCGTTCGCGGGCAAGGTCGGTCGTTGGGTGACGTCG
>DASWGX010000499.1:0-9473 GCA_036393455.1 Polyangiaceae bacterium | reverse complement strand
CCGAGGGAGTCTAGCCGCAGCGAGACGGCAACTTTCGCCGCCGGTCCATGAGCAGCCGTCGGCCACGCCGCCAAACCCCGACCCGGCACGACGCCGGAGTCGACTTCCGTCTTGCCTCGGGCTTCAACAGGGTCCCCCGCGGCATCTCGAGCTTGCCCCATCCGGGGAGCTCGCCCCGGTAGAGAAGGGCATCGTCTCGAATGTAGAGCTTGAACACGGCGCGCAACGTCTTTCTCTTTCCGCTGCCGCGGGCCACGATCGGCAGGCCACGGCGGTATGCGTCCGTCAGCACGCTTTCGTGGCGCCGCGTGACGTAGAACGGGTGCCGGCCGGAGGACGGGGTCCCGAAGTAGGTTTTCGCCAAGAGGGCCGTCAAAAGCAGCACGGCGGCGATCGGTCCGAAACGTGCCGCGCGGGACCAGAAGCCCGAAATGCGCGGCAGCCGCTGCAGCACCCGGGGACCCCAGCGCCCGAGCGCTACGGCCGGAAGCAAGACGGCCACGAGCGCCGCGAACGGCACGCCCGAATCCAAGTAGCGCGGCAGAAAGCGCGTCCAGAGGATGGGCGGGTCGAACCGCCGCAACCCGAACGTGTAGCAAAAGTAAAAGCTTGCCGGAAAGCAGATGGTCGCCCACACACGCCGGTCGCGTGTCGAGAAGGGCAGCGCGACGGCGGCGACGGCCGCCGTGATCAACAGCGGATACCAGTAATCGGGAAGGTTCTCGAAGCGCCCGAAGACGTCGAAGTAGCTGTCGAGCGGCCGCAGCCGCCCGCCTCCGCCGTGCGTGTCGGCGGTCAGATGAAGGCGAGTTGGGTACGGAGTCTGCGTACTGAAAAAGAGAGTCTCGACCCCGAGCACGCAGAGCGGAACACTCGCGTAGAGCGCCACGTGCCAGAAGCGCCGTTTGAGGAGCCAAACGGCGGCGAGCGCCCCCGGCAGGAAGAAGACCATGGGCTCCTTGGCGAGGTAGCCCCACGACAGGCACCAGGCCGAGCCCGAGAGCCAGGCAAGCTCGCGCCGATCGCGGCGCGCGTAGAGGAAAAGGAGACACAATGCGATCCCCACGTAGAGCGCGCCGAACGAATCCGGTGTGATCTGGGAACCCGCGCGCTTCCAGGACGGGAACCCGATGAACCACAGGGTCGCCGCGAGACCCACCAGCCGACCGTGAACGAGTCTGCCGGCGACGTACATGACAGCGGCGACGGCGGCGAACGTGCCGACGGACGCGACGTAATACACGATGGCGCGCGTCCCGAACACGGCCTGAATCGCCGCCAAGGGAATGTTGACGCCGAAGCGCGCCAGGTGATGGTTCCAGCGCACGTCCGCGAGATCGAGATCGTAGAACCACTGGCGCGCGAAGTACCACTTGTTCAGAGCGTCTCCGCCGCTCTCGATCTCCTCCAGACGCAAAAGCCGGTACCCGACCGCATACGAGGCGACGGCCGCGACGACGGAAACCTCGAGCCAAGACACGCGACGCCACCAGGCCTCGCGACTCGCCGGCTCGCCGGCTCGGGGAGCCTCCGCGACTGCTGGCGCGGAACCCGCCTCGGGGTCGGCGGCGAGCGCTGCCTGTGAGTCGGGCTCCACCGGCCCGCTAATAGTCCGCTCCGGTGCGAGCGCAAGACCGCAATCACCCTCCATCGAAGCGTCGATTCGCGGCGAGTAGGCGCGAGACGGGCCGCCGTGGTAGCAAACGCCCCGAGCTATGCAGGGAAATGCCCCGGAACAAGCCCCGCGCAGCGCGGGACTGGACCGGCGACGGCAAACCTGGTCGGTAGCCGAGCTCGGCTCCACGCTGGCTTCACGCTGGCACGACGCCGCGTTCGTCGTGATCGGCGCAGCCATCCTCGCCTGGGTAGCGTACGACGCAGCCGTCACCCGACTCATCACGTACAGCCCCTCCTCGGACTATTGGGAGCACACCGCGGCGCTGCACGCGCTGATGGAAGATCCGGTGGACCCCAGGCATCCCCACCTGGGCGACGACACCGACTCACCGCGCTTCGGCCCCCATTTCTTGTGGATCGCGCTGTCGTCCCGGGTGCTCGGGCTCGATCCCATCGAGGCCATGGGCCTCGCCGCGGTGGCCAACACGCTCTTGTTTCTCGCGGGTATCCAGACGTTCTTCCGGAGCTACTTCCGCGACCCAAAGGCGCCCTTGTTCGGCCTCGTCGTGCTCTTCGGCGCCTGGGTGAACGCGCCTCACTTCTCGAACGTCTACGAGCTCAAGACGTTCTTCAGCGTCGCGGGCTATCCGTCGACCGCGGCGCTCGGCGTGACCTTGCTGACCTTCGCGCTGATGCTGAGCGTCTTGAGGCAGGCGCGTGAACCGCGCGCCAAGCTCGCCCTGCTCGCCCTCGCCTTCGCTTATGTCTACGTCACGCACCAGCTGACGGCGATGATGTCGTTGACCGGCGGCTTTCTGCTCGCTGCGACCGAACCGGGCGTGGAGCGAAGGCGCCGGCTCGTCGTGCTCGCGACGCTGCCGGTGGGCCTGCTGCTCGCAGCGGCGTGGCCCTACTATCGAAGCTTCTCGCTCGTCTCCGGCGGCACGGTGAAGTACGTCAAGGCCGGCGGCAAGGTTCGTGAGAAGTTCTACGAGCTCGAGACCCTGATCGGCGTCGTCGGCTTCGCGGCGCCGGGCCTGCTCGCGCTGGGCTACTTCGCGATCCGGCGCGTCCATCTGTTCCTGGTGCTCGGCGCCCTCGCCGTGCTCACGCCGTTCGTGGTGAACTACGTGAGGCCCGTTCCGCTGGGCCATCGTTTCGTGTTGCTGGCCGCATTTTACGTGCAGACGGCGTTCGTGTGGCTCCTGCTCAGGCTCTGGGACGGGCTGCCCGGCTCGCGCTGGCTCGACGCCGTGCCGCGACGCATTGCGGGCCGCGCCCTGGCGGCCGCCGCCCTGCTGCTCTGCCTGGTCACGAGCGCGCTCAATGCCGCGCAGCGCTTCGAAACGCACTCGCGCCGCCGCGCCGGAAAGGAAAGCAGCATCGTTCACTTCGCGCGCGTCGTGGCTGCCCGCGTGCCGCCGAACGCCGTCGTCATGGCGACGATGCGCGACGCCTGGCCGCTCTCCACTTTCGGCACCCACGTCGTGGCACTGTTGCACCGAAACCCGCTCTTGCGGGATGGCACGGAGCGCAAGCTCGCGTCCAAGCGCTTCTTCTCGTCGCGCGCCGGTGACGCCGAACGCGAGGCGATCCTGCGTCGCTACGGCGCGACGCACGTGATAGCGAAGGGTGCGCGCGGCGCACTCGGCCGGTTCCTCGACCAGAGGGCTACACCCTCGCGGCTGCCTCGCGGGTACGTGCTCCACGCGCTCGAGCGGCGCTGACGGAGCCGCGTCAGAGCCCCGCCAGGGCCGTCACGACCTCTTTCGCGCTCCCGCGCGGTGAAACCTCGGGGAAAACCTTGGCGATGCGTCCGCCGGCGTCGATGATGAACGTCACTCGCTTCACCTTGCCTCCCCGGAGCGGCACGCCGAACGCCTTGGCGACGCGGTGCTCGGTGTCGGGAACGAGGGCGAACGGCAGCTCGTAGTCGTCGGCGAACGATTGGTGCGACGCGGCGTCGTCCGTGGAGACGCCGAACACGGCGGCGCCTTTGGCCTCGACTTCTTGCCAGGTATCCCGCATCTCTTCGGCTTGGATCGTGCATCCCGTGGTGTGATCCTTCGGATAGAAGTAAACGACCACCGGCTTGCCTCGAAGCTCCGAGAGTCGAGCGCTCTTACCCGTGTGCAGAGGAAGCTCGATGTCGGGCGCTGGCGCGCCTTCGGGCAAAAGCCCGCCCGCTTGGTCCGCCGGAGCTTCCGCGGCTGCGCTGCCGCCCGCGTCGGCCGTGCTCCCCTTGCACGAAACGACGGCCGCGCACGCGAGAACGAGGCCGGTCAATAGCGCTGTTTCGCGGCGCCAGCGCGCGCAGCGCCGGCGTGTTCCCGGGGGCGAAGCGAAGGAAGCGAAGGCCCTTGGACCCAATGACATGCGAAAAGACTCCATTCGAAAGGGTCGGCCCGTCAGGGCGCGTCGGTCCGAACCGTAGCACCGGCATCGGAGTGCAACGAGCCGTCCCCGCCCGAAACCGGCGTCTTTTCCGCCGAAACCGGAAACGGCTCCCCGCCGCACTGCCGCAAAAAAAACTGCCGCAAAACCTGTTGCCGCTGCTGCTCGCCATGAATTACATCACCCGGTTGCGGTATTCGGCCGGCTCTTGGCCCGAGGGGCCGGGCGTGGCGCGACCATGAAGCTCATCATTCAGATCCCCTGTCACAACGAGGAGGCGTCGCTGCCGATCACGCTCGCCGAGCTGCCCCGGCAGGTTGCAGGCGTGGACGAGGTCGAGGTGCTCGTCGTCAACGACGGCAGCACGGACCAGACGGTGGCCGTCGCGCGCCGGCACGGCGCCGAGCACGTCGTCGGCTTCCCGCGCAATCAAGGGCTCGCGAAAGCGTTCATGCTCGGCGTCCGCAGCGCTCTCGAGCTCGGAGCGGACATCATCGTCAATACCGACGCCGACAACCAGTACGACGCGCGCGACATCCCTCGCCTGGTGGAACCGATCATCGCCGGCCGCGCCGAGATCGTGGTAGGAGCTCGTCCCATCGCTTCGATCCAGCACTTTTCCCGGGTCAAGAAACTGCTCCAGCGCCTCGGCAGCTTCGTCGTCGCGCGTGTGAGCGGCACCAGGGTGACGGACGCTCCGAGCGGCTTCCGCGCCTTCAGCCGCGAGGCGGCCGCGAGCCTGAACGTGTTCTCGAGCTACACGTACACGCTCGAGACCATCATCCAAGCGGGCCAGAAGAACATGAGCATCGTTTCGGTGCCGGTGCGCGTCAACGCCGACCTACGTCCTTCGCGGCTCGTCCGCAGCATCACTTCGTACGTTCGCCGCTCGGTGACGACGATGCTCCGCATCCTCGTCATCTACCAGCCATTTCGTTTCTTCATCACGATTGGCTCGGTGCTCTTCCTTTCCGGAGCCGCGCTCGGGCTGCGCTTTCTCTATTACTATTTCGGCGGCAACGGCGACGGTCACATACAGTCGTTGATTTTGGCCGCCGTGCTGATGATCATCGGCTTCCAAACGGGACTGCTCGCCTTCATCGCGGACCTCCTGTCCGTGAACCGGCGCTTGCTGGAGGAGCTGCTCGAAGCAAAACGCGTCGCCGTGAAAGGTCGTAACCCCGAAGGCCGATGAACACGCTGGCGCCGAATCACAGAAAGCTCGTGAGCGTCATCGCCCCGGTGTACAACGAGGCGTCGGCGCTCGAAGAGTTCCTGCGGCGTATCGCCGCCAGCGTGGAACCGCTCTCGAACCGCTACGACTTCGAGTTCGTCTTCGTGGACGACGGCAGCAAGGACCAGAGCCTTTCCATCGCACGGCGTCTGGCCGACGCCGAACCGCGCCTGCGCGTCATCGAGCTCCGGCGCAACTACGGGCAGACCGCCGCGCTCCAGGCCGGGCTCGACGCCGGCCTCGGCGAAATCCTCGTGACCATGGACGCCGATTTGCAGCACTTCCCGGAAGAAATCCCGCTCTTCCTCGAGCGCATCGAGAGCGGTGCCGATCTCGTCTGCGGGTGGCGAAAAAACCGCAAGGAGGGGCTGAGGCGCCGCCTGCCGTCCAAAGTCGCGAACTACTTGCTGCGGAAGATCTCGCGCCTGTCGATCAACGACATCGGCACGACCTACCGAGCGTACCGGCGGGACGTCATCCGCGACGTGCGTCTGCTGGGAGAAAACCATCGTTTCGTGCCGATCTTCGCCAACGTCGCCGGAGCCCGCATCGAAGAGATCCCGATTCAGAACATCGAGCGACCGGCAGGCACGTCGAGCTACGGGCTCGAGCGGACACTGCACGTTTTCATCGACATGGTGTTCTTGTTCTTCTTCGTCCGCTACATGGATCGGCCCATCCGCATTTTCGGCAAGGTGGCCATTCTGCTCTTTCTGGTCGGTCTCGGCGTGAGCGCGGGGCTGCTCTTCGTCTGGTACCGAACCGGCACCGCCGTGGTCCGCGAGCACAGCGGCTGGTTTCTGCTCGCCGCTCTATCCATGCTCGCGGGCGTGCAGACTCTGCTGACCGGCATCATGAGCGAGATGCTCGCGCGCCTCTACTACCCGTCGAGCGAGCACGCGCAGTACAAGGTGCGCAGCGAATACCGCGCCAAGGCTCCGGAAGCCGGCGTGGCGCGCGCCTGAACGCGAGATGTGCGGAATATTCGGACGCTTCGCCCGCACCGGGTCGCTCGGGCCGATCGAACCGCTGCTCGGCGCGACCAATTTGCTCCGGCACCGCGGACCCGACCAGGGCGGCTATTGGACGGACGGCCCGTTCTTTCTCGGCCACCGGCGCCTGTCGATCATCGACCTCTCGCGAGGCGAGCAGCCGATGGCGAGCGCGGACGGCCGTTTCGTGGTCACTTTCAACGGGGAAATCTACAACTTCGTCGAGCTTCGCGCCGAGCTCGAAGCGAGCGGCGCGCACTTCGGAACGGGGTCGGACACGGAAGTCCTGCTGCACGGCTACCGGCGTTGGGGCACGGCGTTGCCTGCGCGCCTGCTCGGGATGTTCGCCTTCGCCATCGTCGACCGCGTGGAGTCTTCCTTGTTCATCGCGCGCGATCGCTTCGGGGAGAAGCCGCTGCTCGTCCACGAAACGGACGCTCAGGTGAACTTCGCCTCCGAGCTCTCGGCGCTCGCCAGCTTGTCCGAGGTCGATCACGAGTGGGACGTCGAGGCGCTCTCGCTCTATCTCTGCTTGAACTACGCGCCCGGCGACACGACGCTGCTTCGGTCGATTCGCCGGCTGCGTCCCGGCTTCTGGCGCCTGTACCGGCGCGCGAGCGTGCAGGAAGAGCGCTACTATCATGCGCCGGCCGCGCTCGCCTCCGCTCCGAAGACGCTCGACGACGCCGCCGTCGAGCTCGGAGAGCGTCTCGACCGCGCCGTTCGCATTGCGTTGCGCAGTGACGTTCCGCTGGCGTTGTTCCTGTCCGGAGGCATCGACTCCTCGGCCGTGGCGGAGAGCGCGGTGCGCCAGGGAGTGCTCAAGCACGCCTATTGCCTGCATTTCAGCGAGGCCGGCTTCACCGAGCTCGAGAACGCGCGGCGCGTCGCGGAAAATCTGGGGCTCGAGCTTCGCGTCGTCGAGCTCGACGTCGACCGGCTTCCGGACTTCGCGGACTTGGTGTCGCACGGCGACGATCCGCTCGCGGATTCTTCGGCGCTGCCGGTCTGGACGCTCGCTCGCGCGGCGGCCGCGGACTACAAGGTCGTGATCAGCGGAGACGGCGGCGACGAGGTGTTCGGGGGCTACCTCACGTACAAGGCCACGGCGCTGCACCGCAGTTTGGTAACGCCGTTGCCACCCGCCTTTCGCCGGCTCCTGGCCAAAGGTGCAACGCGGCTTCCCGTGCGCGACGGCAAGGTACCGTTGACGTACAAGCTGATGCGGTTCCTCCGCGCCGCGGACCTGCCGGCGCGCGACGCGCACTTTACGTACAACGGTACTTGGCTCCCGGCCGAGGTCGTGCACTTCTTGACTCCGGAAAGACGCACCGCCGAACCCGAGCTCGGCAAGCGGCACGGGCTCCCGGCGACGCCGGACCTGCGCGAGCTCCAGATAGCCGACTGCGAGGACTACTTGCCGAACGACATTTTGACCAAGGTCGACCGCATGACGATGGCTCACGGGCTCGAAGCGCGCGCGCCGCTGCTGCTGCCGGAAGTGGCGGACTACGGGATCGCGCTCCCCGATCGCTTCAAGGTATCCGACTTCGGCAGCCCCAAGCGGGTGCTGCGAAGGCTGGTACGCCGACGCCAGAGCAAGGAGACGGCCAACGCCAGGAAGCAGGGCTTCAGCATTCCGGTGCATCGCTGGCTGCGCGGGCCTCTGCGCCCGCTCTGTGAAGAGCTGCTCTCCGAACGCCGCATCGACGCGCTCGGTGTGCTGAGCTCGCGCGCGGTGACCGCGGCCAAGCGCTCGCACATGGAAGGCAAGGCGCAGCTCGGCTTCGAGCTTTGGGGGCTGATGGTGCTTTCGGAATGGTACAGGGTGCGCGTCGAGACACCGCCCCGGGGCAGCCCCGAAGGTCTCGTCGAACGACGTTTTCCGAGCCCGGAATAGGCGACGCCATGTTGGAACGCATTCTGTCAGCGCTCGCGAGCATGCGGCTCGGAAGCATCAAGCTCGAAAGCGTGGAGCTCAAGAGTCGGCTTCAGACCTGCCTTGCCGACTACGGGCGCGATCTGCGCCAGGCACCCGCGCGCCTGAAGGAACGACTGCCGCGCTCGCTCACGCACTGGCTCAGCGCCACCATCTTGTGGAGCGTGTTCCTGTGGTTCGCCTACACCTGGGTGAGCGGGCATTGGGGGTTCCTCTTCGATCCGAACCAGCAGACGGACGACGTCCGCACCTCGCTGATCGGGTTTCACCAGTACACACCGGAAGGGACGCTCGGAAACGACAGGATCGCCAAGGAGATGCTGTCCTACGCGCCGCCTGGGGTCTGGTTCCTGTACCGCGGCCTGGTTCCGGTGTTCGGAGTTTACGCGAGCTCGAAGATCGCGCAGGGCCTCTGCTTCCTTTTCATCGTGGGGGCCGGTCTGTTCCTCGCCGGTGCGCGACGCGGCAGCCTCGCCGCGGGCCTGCTTTTGATTTTCATTTTTTTCTACACGGTCTTCGTCAAAGATCGCATCAACAGCGGGCTGTCGCGCGGGTTCGGGTTTCCCGCGCTCGCATGGTGGATCGCGGGAGCGCTGTGCCAGAGCGGGGGCGCGCGCGCGTTCGGCGCATTGCTCTCGGCGCCGTTTTATCCGCCCGGTACGGCCATCATCCTGGCCGCGGAAGGGCTGTACCGTCTGGTCCCGATACTTCCCTTCAAAGCCACGCTTCGCCGGCTCGCGGGTTACGCCGTGCTCGTCGCGGCGTGTCTGTTGGTGGTGGCCCCGAGCGTCATCGGCGGACCCGAAGCTCGAGGTCCGATCCACACGCTGGAAGAGGCGAAGCGCGACCCCGCCTTCGGCCGGCGCGGGCGGCTGTACGTGCTGCCGTTCAGCAACCCCGCGCGCATCACGGGCGATCGCGTGGCATCGCCCTTGTTCGGCTACGGAGAGCCGGTGGTCGAGCTCTTCAAACGCTACTCGGACTACGAACGGACGTTCGCTCTCGTCGGTTTGGCGTTGCTCGGAGCCCTGTGCATGGTGCGGCTCTCGCCCGCGCCGCTTTCGTTCGCGGGGATCCTGTTCGGCTCGCTCGCGCTTTACCTGCTCGCCCGCCTGCTCGCGTTTCGCCTCTATTCGCCGCTCCGCTTTCTGGACTACGGCGCGCCAGCCGCGACGTTCGCGCTCGTGGCCGGCTCGCTCGGCTACGTGTTCCACGAGCAGCGCGGCCGCCTGAGACCCGTCGCGCAGAACGCCGCCGGAGCCGCCTTCATCGCCTTCATGCTCACCGTCGTAGGCAA
>DASWGX010000498.1:0-6231 GCA_036393455.1 Polyangiaceae bacterium | reverse complement strand
TTCCAGATTCATCATGTTGTCGATGATCACCGGAAACGACCACGAGCCCCAGTCCCACGAACGCGTCGCGCCCACGCTGGTGTTGAAGCGCGTGCTCAGCGATTCCGCTGCGTCGATCAGTACTCCCACGTACGCCGCGTTTTGTGTCAGGCGAAAGCCGTTGCCATACGAGTTATTGATCACGAAGCCCACGTCGTGGGTGTCCGTGCGCAAGCGCTGCCCCTCGAGCGCCGCCGTCCACCGTTCGGCCGCGGTGCGCCAGGCCGGGGCCATGGTGTGCTCGTACAGGTACCAGAACGTGCCGGCAGGAAAGCCGCTGGTCCAATCGCTCACGCTGACCAGACGCGGGTTGCCGTTCGACGCCGAACGCGGAACCATGTCCTGATCGAGCGAAGCGTCGTACTCTGCGAGAAACCCGGCGTACTGCTGTACCGCGCTCTCGAGCTCGCTCGCGCAGAACGCGGCGTCTTCCGCGTGCGCGCCCGAGCCGCCTCCCGAGCCTCCGGCTCCGCTGCCGGCACCCGAGCTTCCTCCGCTGCCGCTCGCCGTCGCCACGCCGCCCGACCCGACGGCGCCGACTGTCCCCGCGGTACCACCGACGCCCGCGGACGCCGTCGCGCCGCCGCTGCCCGAGCTGGCCGACGCCGTCGCGCCGGTGGTTGCGGAAGATCCGCCGGCAGAAGCGGACGCGGCGCTCATGGCGCCGGAAGACCCGCCGGTTCCACTCGCCTCGCCGTCGCCCGCGGTGCCCTCGGATGAGCACGCGAAGGACCCCAGGCTCAGAGCCGCGAGCGCCGTCAGCGAGACGAACGGCGAAAACCCGCGGCGAAGGGCGACCCGCATCACGCCCCGCAGCATAGCTCAATCCTTACCGGAAAAAGAGTCGCGGCGCGGCGCTCGCCGCCCGCGTGCGAGTCGGCTAGAGTCGCCCGAGGGCACGATGATGCGGTTTTACTGCCGGGCTCGAAGCTTCGACCTGATCGCCGCGGCTGTCGCCTCCTTGGCGGCGGGCGCGTGCTCGGGCAGCGGCGACGACACGGGCTCGAGCGTCACGGGTTCGGCAACGGGAGCGACCGGAATGGCGGCGGGCACCGGCGGCAACAGCGCCGCGAGCAGCGGAGGGGGCGCCACGACGTCGGGTAGCGGCGCCGCGACTGGGTCGAGCGCCGGCGCGGGCCCGGCGAGCGGTGCCGGCGGCAACGCCGCCTCCGCGGGAGGAGCGAGCAGCTCCGGCGGAGCATCGGGAGGCGGAGGAGCGACCGGAAGCGGCGGGACGGGCGGCGCCTCCACTCCCATCGCGGAAGTCGTGGACGTCGCGGACGTCTGGTCCGGACACCCCGTGGAGTTCGCCTTGCTGACGCGCGGCGATCGGCAGTTCGTCGCGTATTACGACGACGAACGCCGGATGGCGGTCGCCGCGCGAAGCTTGGGCGAGACCACGTGGACGTTTCAGGTGCTGCCCACGACGCTCGGCTGGGACAGCCACAACTACGTCGCCATGGCCGCCGACGAGCTTGGATTTCTGCACGTCTCCGGCAACATGCACAATGTTCCGTTGATCTACTTCAAGAGCACGGTCGCGCTCGACGCCGCGAGCCTGCAGCAGGTCTCGTCGATGGTCGGGACGAACGAATCGAGCGTCACCTACCCCGAGTTCTTCGCAGGACCGACCGGCTCGCTCATCTTCGGCTATCGCGACGGCGGCAGCGGCAACGGCAATCAAATTTTCAACGTCTACGCCGCCGGGAGCGGGACCTGGAGCCGGCTCCTCGACACGCCGTTCACCGACGGAGAAACGCAACGCAACGCTTACCCGGTGGGTCCGGTTCAGGGCCCGGACGGCTACTGGCACCTGGTCTGGGTATGGCGCGATACGCCGGACGCCAGCACCAACAACAACCTTTCCTACGCGCGGTCGCAAAACCTGGTCGACTGGGAAACGGCCGCCGGCGCGCCGCTCACCTTGCCCATCACGCTCGCCGAGAGCGACGTGGTCGACCCGGTGCAGAACGACGGGGGCATGATCAACAACAACACGAAGTTCGGCTTCGACGCCGAAAACCGCCCCGTTATCGTGTACCACAAGTACGATTCGAGCGGGAACACGCAGCTTTACAACGCCCGCTTCGAAAGCGGCGAGTGGGTAGCTCATCAAGCGACGAACTGGGACTACCGCTGGGACTTCGGGGGCGGAGGCACGCTGGTTTTCGAGATCGAAGTCGAGGGCATCGAGGTTCAATCCGACGGCAGCGTGACTCAGCGCTACTATCACGCACAGTACGGCGGTTGGGGCGCCTTGCGGCTGGATCCGGTCACGCTGGCGGCCATCGAGACGATCGATCCGCCGCTCCCCTACCCCGCCGCGCTCGACATGCCGGAATCGACGACCGCGGGCATGGTCACGCGCTGGCAGGCGGACACCGGAGCCGGCCCCGACCCGAGCGTCAGCTACATGCTTCGCTGGGAAACGCTGGAAAGTAACCGAGACGAGCCGCGCGACACGACTCCTCCGCCGACGCGGCTACGCTTGTACGGCTTTCGTGCTCGGTGAGCGCGGGCCCGCTACGCGAGCCCCTCGCGCAGCGCCTTGATTTGATCCTTTCGCAAGCCGACGTTCTTGAGTTCGGCGTCGCTGGCGGCTTTGATGGCGTCGAGCGAACCGATCTCGCGCAGTAGCGCCTTGCGCGTCTTTTCGCCGATACCCGGAAGCTCGTCGAGCTCCGATTGGAAGCGGCGACGCTTGCCGATCTGTTTTCTGCCGCGGTTCGCGAAGCGGTGCGCCTCGTCGCGAGCTCGGGCCAAGATGAAGAGCTCGGGGCTGTTCGGGCGCAGGTGTACGGGGTTTTTCTGCCCGGGCAAATAGATGCGATCGACGAGTTTGTCGCCGAGCGGGCTCTCGCGCTCCTTCGCCAGACCGACGATACACAGATCGTGCAAACCCAGATCGCGCGCCGCCGTGAGCGCCACGCCGAGCTGACCGCGCCCTCCGTCGACGATGAACAAGTCCGGCAAGGTCCATTCCGGCGCCGCTTCGATACCCGCTTCGGGCGGGGGCGCGCCGGCGTCGGGAAGCGGCGAGGGCTCCGACCCCGGCTCGGCGTCGACGTCCGTGGCGCTTTGGAGGTCCGCGCGCTCGAGAGCGCGCGCCGCGTCGCGACCGCGCCGGAAGCGGCGACTCAAGACCTCGAAGATGGCGTGGTAGTCGTCTCCCGCCTCGGCCGTCCGGACGCGATAGCTCCGATAGCGCTTCTTGTTCGGGACCCCATTTTCGAAGGCGACGACGGCGCCCACCGTGTCCTTGCCGCCCAAGTGCGAGATGTCGCAACATTCCATCTGACGTGGCAACGTCGGCAGGCGCAGCCGCTCCTGAATACGCGCCAGGCGCTCGTCGATGTCTTCTTCGGCCCGACGCTTGGACTCGAACGTATGCCGCGCGTTCTCGGCCGCCATCTCGAGCAGGCGGCGCCGCGAGCCGCGCGCCGGCGCGAGCAGCTGGCACTTCTTCGCTCTCGCGCCCGCCGGGTGCGCGAGAGCCTGGCGGTTCTCGCTCAGCCACTCCGCCACGCCGTCGGCGCCTTCCGGCAGCACCGGGAGCACGACTTCGTCCGGAATCGCGGCGTGCGCGAGGCCGCCCTCACCGTAGTGCTCGCGCAGAAACGCCGCCACGATCTCGTCGTCGGGAAGCTCCACGCGCTTGTGTGAAAAGCTGGCGATCTCCGTCACGCGCCCGGAGCGAACGTACATCGTGCTGAGCTCGACCAGATCGCCCTCGCGGTAGAGGCCGAGTACGTCCTGATCCCGGTCGCTCACGGCGACGACGCGTTGCTGCTCGCGAATCGACTGCACGGCATTCAGCTGGTCGCGGTAGATGCGCGCAAGCTCGTACTCCATCGCGCCGCTCGCGTCGCGCATGCGCCCCTCGAGCTCGCGCGTCAGCTCGTCGTGGCGGCCGTCCAGGAACAGCGTCACGGCGTCGACCTGCTGTGCGTAGCGTTCGCGATCGACCGCGTACACGCACGGCGCCGGGCAGCGTCCAATCTGATGCTGGAGGCACGGGCGGCGGCGGCTCTTGAGCTCCCGATCGGTGCAGGTTCGGAGCTGGAAGTGCTTTCCGACCAGGTGAAGCGTGCGGCGCGCCGCGGTCGCCGAGTGGTAGGGACCGAAGTAGCGCGCCCCGTCGGGGCGCGGACGGCGGACCAGGTCGAGGCGTGGCCACTCGTGATCGGCGGCCAGTCGCAGATTCAGGTACTCCTTGTCGTCGCGAAGCTTGACGTTGTAGCGCGGCTGATTCTCCTTGATGAGCGAGTTTTCGAGAATGGCCGCCTCTTTTTCCGAAGCGGTCACGAAGGTCTCGAGGTCCGCGACGCTCCTCCGCAATAGCGGGATGAACGCGCGCGTGTCGTTCGAGCCGTCCTGAAAATAGCTGCGGACCCGGGCGCGCAGGCTCTTCGCCTTCCCCACGTACAGCACGTTCCCCTTGCGATCGCGGAACAAGTAGCACCCCGGCTTGGCCGGCAACAGGTTCAGCTTGCTCTCGATGGGCCGACTCTCGGTGGCCTTGCTCTCGACGCGGGGCGGCATGCTCTCTCAATCTTTGACCGACGGACGCGACGCGCTAGCGTCGCCTCGTGCCGTTCGCTGTCGCAAAGCTTACCCTCAAGGCCCGCGCCACGGCCATGCTCGCGGTTTTCGCCGTCGCGGGCGCGGCGATCGGCGTCGCGCTCGTTCCGCGCACGCCGAGTCCGCCGGACCCGAACGAGCCTCCGCCGGCGCTGTTCCTCGCGGGGCAGCGGCTCGAGCTCGTCGACGGCGCGATCGAGCGCGCGCTCGGCATCCTGAGAAGATACGTCGCCGGCAGTCTGGTGCTCTCGATCGACGGCGAGCACAAGCGCACCTTTCGTCTGAGCGCGCTCGGCGCCGCGATCGACAAGGCGCGCATTTCCAAGCTCGTGCGCGACGCGCGCGACCCGGCGAGCCCGCTGCGCCGCGCCCTCGGAACGGCGCCCGAAGAGCGCACGAACCTCGTGCTTCCCATCGTAGTCGATCCCGAGCGCGCGCTCACCGAGCTCTTGCTGCTCAAGGACGCCGTCGACCGACAGCCAGCGGACGCGCGCCTCGACCTCGCGCGGCGAACGCTGGTCCCCGAAGTGGTGGGCCGTCTCCTGGACGTCGACGCGACGCTCGCCGCGCTACAGAAAGCGGTGGAACGCGGCGAACGCGACGCGCAAGCGATTTTCGAGGATGTGCCGCCGAAGCGACGCGCCGAGGATCTGAAAGACGTGCGTTTCGACCGCGTCCTCGGCTACTTCGAGACTCCCTACGACCGCTCGCAGAAGTACGAGGCGCGCAGCTACAATCTGCGCCTGGCCGCCGCCAAGCTCGATGGATACGTCCTCTTGCCGGGCCAGGTTTTCGACTTCAACGAAGTCGTGGGCCCACGCGACGAAGCCAACGGCTACAAGGTCGCGAAGGTGATCGCCGAAGGCGAGTTGGTGGATGGAATCGGCGGTGGAACCTGCCAGATTTCGGGGACCGTCCACGGTGCCGCGTTCTTCGCCGGGCTCGACGTCGTGGAGCGATACCCTCACACGCGGCCGAGCTCGTACATCAAGATGGGCCTCGACGCGACGGTGGTGTACCCCACGATCAACTTCCGGCTGAAGAACCCCTACGACTTTCCCGTCGTCTTGCATCAAACGGTCAAGGAGGGCGTCGTGCGCGCCGAGATCTTGGGCGGGAAGCAACCGTACACCGTCACGTTGATCCGTCGCATCGAAGAGGCGATTCCGTACGAAGAGCTCGAGCGTCCCGATCCTGATCTGCCAGACGGCCGGCGCTTGCTCGCTCAGCGGGGCGTGCCCGGCTTCAAGCTGCATCGCTACCGAATCGTGCGCGACGACGCGCACGCGGTGCGACAACGCTGGAACGACGTCTATCCTCCTACCGCGCAGATCGTTCGCGTGGGTACCGGCCCCGGGCCCAGAGACCGCGTGCAAGCGCACGACGACAAGACAGCCGAATACGTCGCCGACGAATTGCTCACGGTCACGCAAGGACCCGACATCCGAAAGGACGGCAAGCCGGACATGCTGGAGCAGCGCGAGCCGGGAGAGTTCGGTCGCTACGGGTGGACCGAGCGGGCCGGGATGCCCTTCTGGAAGGGCGAATCGGGCTCCTGAGACTGTGGATTTCTGCTTCAACCAACCGGCTGGCCGTGGGAAATACCTGATT
>DASWGX010000497.1:0-3603 GCA_036393455.1 Polyangiaceae bacterium | reverse complement strand
ACGCCGGCGCGCCGGGCGTGGAGCCGGCGCGCGGCCATCTTGAGTTTCATTTTCAACACCGCGAACAGGTAAACCGAAGAGCCGTTGATGTCGGCCGCGACGCGATCCCGATCTTTTTGCCACGGCGCGTCGAGCTCCGCTTCGCGCTCGGGCCAGCGAGGGTCGCTGAAGGCTCGTTCGAGGCTCGAAAAGAAGCCGACCTGCTCCAGGTAGTGCGGGCTCGCCGCGAACTTTTCCAGGTGACACAGGTCGTGCACGGCAAAGTCGAACCCGGATTCGCCGCTCGGCGGACGCACGCCTTCGGGAAGGAGGCTCACCGAGCGGCGCCCTGCGGCCTGAAGCGCGAGCAGGTGCGCCGCGCTCGGTATGTCGTCGCGCACTTCGACGTCGAGGCCACAAGCCCATCGGAGCAGAGCTTTCACCGCGCGCTCGGGTACGCGGTACACGGCGCGCTCCGATAGCATCGCGAGGCAAGGTGCCAGCGTACGCCGCTCCCGAATCAGGTCGAGCGCGGCGTGCCCTTCGAACGGACGCCGACCCTGTAAGAGCTTTCCGCCCGCGACGGCGCGAGCACCTTCGACGAGGTAGCGGGCGGCGCGTTCCACCGCGCGAAACGGCGGTTCGTCCCGGTTCAGATTCCTCCGCCCTCGCCGCCAAGAGCGCCGGCGGCGCCGCCAGAATCCGCTCCGCCCTGCCCCGCGCCACCCGCTCCTGCGTCGTCGCTGCCGCCCTCGCCGTCCGCACCGGCGTCGCCGGGATCCTCTCCCGACGTTCCGCCCGTCCCGACGTCGACCCCGCCGGCGTCCGCGCCGGGGCCGGTTCCCGTGGCGCCGCTAGCGGTTCCGAGCCCTCCGCCCGTGCCGCTCCCTGTCGTTCCGGAGCCCGTGGTGGCGCCGTCCGACGGCGCGGCGCAGGGAACGTCGGGCTGCGGGTTCAGGCATTGGCTGGGGCGATTTTCGCTCGCGCAGGCGGCTGCGAGCACCACCGCTACGAGCCACAGCCTGAACGCCCTGCTTGCCACGACGGCGAAGCTTAGCAAGTTTGCCGGCGACGCTCCACCGGGGGGCCCGAGCGTTGCGGCTGGCGCTGCGGGGAGCGCCGTCCCGTCCGGAGCCAGGGAGGAACGCAAAGGCGTCAAGAGCGCCAAGTTTCATGGGGCAGGCAGGCGTGCTCCGCGGCTCGGCGGTTCACCTTCTCTTCCGGAGCGAGCGCTGCTTTCGCGACTTCCGCGCGGCACGGAGCCTTTCGACGCTGACCAGGATGCGGTCCCTCTTGCCGAACACGATGGCGCTCTTCGGGACTTGGTGAAGCACCAAGTCCGCCGGCTTCTTGCCCTCCAAGCGCCGGTTCACGTGCGACGTATACGGCTCGAACAGTGCCGAACGCTCCTTGAAGTCCTTCTTGTAGCGCGAGCGCTGGAGATAAAGATGCGTGACGCCGTATTCTTCCGTGTAGTCGAACAGCGCCTTGCGATCGGTAGCGTAGAGGGCTTCGAGCGTATCCCGCGTGCGTTTGTCGTAGCGCCGCCAATTGTCGACGAACCAGGGGGAGGCCGTTTCGAAATTCGTGACCGTGGCGCGGGCGCCCCAATAGGGCAGATTGTCGCCGTCCTTGGGATGAGCCGCGATTCGGGAATCGAGGGGCAACGTACGCATGAACGCGTAAAGCGAAGCGTAGTCTTTGCCGTTGGTATTCATGCCGGACTGCTTGGTGTATCCGGACCCCAAAAACATCAACCACGCCAGCATGATCACCGCTGCGGTCGCGTTCTGGTAGATGGGACGCCGTTCTTCGCGCGCGTGCCTCCAGGCGCCCGCGACCACGGTCAACACCAGGGTGGCAGCCGCGATTGGTAGACCGAGGTCGAGATAGCGATCGGGAACGTACAGCCGAAACGCCAGACTGCGGGCGAGCGCATAGAGGAGCAGCGACGCGCACCCGAGCGCGACGGCCGCTGTCGGGAGGGGCGAAAGGCCGGCGAGCACCGCCGCGGTCAGCACGGCGAGAACGACGAGCGGCCCGGTCCCACCGCTTCTTCGGTAGCTCTTGAGGAGCTCTGGAAAAAGCGTGTGCCCACGGGACTCGAACAAGGACGTCGCGGCGTTGCCGACGTGGTCGACCGGGTTGAGCAAGGGCAGGCGTTCGCCGCGCGACAGACGGCCTCCCTTGGTGAAAATCTCCATACGCTTGGCCTCTTGGTAAGGCACCGGCTCTCCCGCGCGGACGGACTGCGCGATCGAGAAGGGGACGATGAGCACGACGGCTGCGACGACCAAGAGCGCGTAACGCTTCGCCCGCGCCAGGAGCTCGGGCAGACCGGCCTCTCGAATTCCTGCAGTGCGCAGCAAGCCTTCGGCTCCCAGCATCAGGGCGGCAGCCGACGGATAGAACAGCGCGCCGGTGAGCACGGCGGCCGCACGTGTGCGCGCGCTCCCGGTGAGAGCGCCCGCGACCCAGAGCGACAGCAGCGGATAGCCGAAACCTCGCGGCAGGCCCCCCGCCATCCGATAGACCATCGGCTGCGACTGCAAGACCAGAAATACCAACAAAAGGCCGAGGCCCAGGGACCAGCGCCGGGCCAGCGTGTAACCGGCGGCCGCCACGATGCCGAGGAGCAGAAGCTGCACGAGCTTGGATGCGACGTACAAGTCGCTCAGCTTGATCAGCACCGCGTAGAGGGCGACGAAGGCCGGCGGCACCGCCATCAGCTGATCGAGGGCCATTTCGTCGTCGGCCAGCGCGCCCTCGGGCCCGAACCGGTGCAAGGGGAAGAGCTGAATGCGAGCGTCGTCGGCTTGCAGCAGGGGGTCGGTGAGCCACGGCCAGTGGAAGCGGACCCAGGCGAAGACGTAGGCGGCGAAGAGAACGACGACGGTGGCCGTCGCCGCGAGCTGCCACCGAGAACGCGGCAGGGTTTCTCGCAGCGGCGGTAGAGACGCCGGCTCGGGTAGTGCGTCGCGGAGGTGGCGAAGGAAGCGGGAAGCGGAGCCCGGCCTACTCACCCGGATCGTCGAAGCCTCCGAGAGTTCCGGGTAAGACCCGTGAGCCGGCGGTATGGGGGCTTCAGGCTGCGTCACTCGGCCGGCCATAGTTGGTTCGCGCGGTTGCGGCAAGACGCCACCCTTCAGCACCCTGAACCCGGGAAAACGGCCACCGCGTTGCGCTGCTCGACCTCGTGCGCGATCTCGCTCGCCCCGTTTCGCGCGGCGAACTCGCGAAAGCCGTCAAGGTCGTAGCGAGCCGTGTACTCGCCGCCTCCGGGGTTCGTCAGGGCGCCCGCCAGACGACCCGCCCACCCCGGCAGCGACGTCGAAAGATTGCGGACCGGCTCGCTAACGATGACCGCTCTACGGGCGGCCGCGCGCAACCTGGCGAGCACGCGATCTTCCTGGGACCGCACGTGATAGAAGCTCGAGCACATGACGACGTAGTCGGCGCTCGGAATCGGGTCGGTGAGTACGTCGAAGAGTCGCACGGCGACACCGCGTTTGCGCGCTCCCATGACGAAGTGGCCGTTGAAGTCGAGCCCCACGTACGAGCCGGTGCCGCCCGCGAGCAGCCCGCGGTAGAGGTACGCTGTTCCACAGCATACGTCGACGACGC
>DASWGX010000496.1:0-6257 GCA_036393455.1 Polyangiaceae bacterium | reverse complement strand
GCGGGCTCCGAGCCGCTCGTCGCGCCGAGCGGCTCCAGCGCGTGCGCCCTCAGGTCTTCCGGTGTCGGCTCGGGGAGGGCGCGGCCGCTGAACGCGACGACGCGCCCGGTGAGATCGGTCACCGCAAACATCAACCGATGGCGAAAGCGATCGTAGTGTCCGGCGCGGTTTTGGCGCGGCACGAGCAGCCCGGCCTTTTCGGCGGCGATCGCGGCCTGTCCCGCCTCTGCCAGCTTTCGCGCAAGGCCGTCCCATGAATACGGCGCGTAACCGATGCGGAAGGCCTGTAGCGTGTCCGCGACGTCGTGGCCGCGATCGGGACCGAGCCCGCGTTGCTCTAGCTCGCGCCCAGCATAGGACGCGAGCGGATGTGTTCTCATCATCTCTTCGAAGAACGCGGCGGCGGCGGCGTTGGCGTCGTAGAGCTCGCGCTTGCGGCGGGACGCTTCCTCGGCGCGGGCGTGCTCGGCGTCCGAGCGCGATTCGACGATCTGGACTCCAGCGCGCTCGGCCAGGCGCCGCACGGCATCCGCGAAGTCGAGGCCCTCGGTTTCCTGAACGAATTTGATCGCGTCGCCGTGCGCTGCGCAACCGAAGCAGTGATAAAAGCCTCGTTCCTCGTTGACGTGGAAGCTCGGGGTGCGCTCTTGGTGGAACGGGCACAAGCCGACGAAGCTGCGACCGCGTCGAACGAGCTTGACGCTTTCGCCGACGACATCGACCAAGCCGGCGCGCTCCCTCACGGCGTCGATGGTTTCCCGAGCGATCAACGGGCCTCCGGCGCCAGCGCCGCGCGAACGACTTCCACGCGAGCTCGGGGTGACCGGGCTCCGGTGGTTTTCTCGTAGCGACGGCTGCTCTCCCGACCGTCGCCGTCGGCACGCCCGCGGTCCTTTGGATACATGGGCCCGGAGTGCTTAGCACGTCCCCAGGGCGTGCACCCGGGACGGCCGACGGGGCCGTTCTCTGGGATCCCCGGGAGCGTCCGAAGGGCTTGCCGTTGGCAGGCTTTGCCGTTGGCAGGTGGAGCGCTCACGTGGTAGACGCCGCCCGCGCTCGTGGCTACCAATGTGGTTTTCCACTGCGGTTGGGCGACGCAACCGCCAGGGCAAGTCGCAGGTAAAAAGGCAGAGTCGCAGGTAAAGAGGCAGATGATGCAAGGCGCAAAGGGCAAGGTCAAACAAGTCATCGGTCCGGTTGTCGACGTCGAATTTCCGCCGGGGAGACTGCCGCGGATTCTCAACGCCCTGACCGTCACCAACCCCAACCTTTCCGGCGAAAAGGAGAACCTGGTGCTCGAGGTGGCCCAGCACCTGGGCGAATCAGTGCTTCGTGCGGTCGCGATGGACGCCACCGAAGGCTTGGTGCGGGGTGCGGAAGTGACGGATACGGGCCTGCCGATCCGCATGCCGGTTGGTCCCGAAACCCTCGGTCGCATCCTCAACGTCGTCGGGCGCCCCGTCGACGAGGCCGGCCCCGTGGAGGCCAAGATCTACATGCCGATTCACCGCCCGCCGCCCGCGTTCGTCGAGCAGAGCACGAGCGTCGAGGTGTTCGAGACTGGCATCAAAGTCATCGACCTCCTCGCCCCTTACCGCAAGGGCGGCAAGATCGGCCTCTTCGGCGGTGCCGGCGTGGGGAAGACCGTGCTGATCCAGGAGCTCATCAACAACGTCGCCAAGGCGCACGGCGGCGTGAGCTGCTTTGCCGGCGTGGGCGAGCGCACGCGCGAAGGCAATGACTTGTTCCTGGAAATGAAGGAATCCAAGCTCGAGAGCGGCGAGCCGGTCTTGAGCAAGACAGCCCTGGTTTACGGGCAGATGAACGAACCGCCCGGCGCTCGCGCCCGGGTCGCGCTGAGCGCGCTCACCTGCGCCGAGTACTTGCGCGACGAACAGGGGCAGGACGTGCTGCTCTTCATCGACAACATTTTCCGTTTCACGCAGGCAGGCAGCGAAGTCTCGGCGCTGCTCGGACGCATGCCGAGCGCGGTCGGCTATCAGCCGACGCTGGCGACGGAAATGGGCGCGCTTCAGGAGCGCATCACCTCGACGACCAAGGGCAGCATCACCAGTGTGCAGGCCATCTACGTCCCCGCCGACGACCTGACCGATCCGGCGCCCGCAACGACGTTTGCCCACCTCGACGCGACCACGGTGCTCTCGCGAGCGATCTCCGAGCTTGGCATCTATCCGGCGGTCGACCCGCTCGATTCGACGAGCACCATGCTGTCGCCGCAGATCGTGGGTGAAGAGCACTACAGCGTGGCGCGGCAGGTTCAGCAAACGTTGCAGCGCTACAAGGATCTCCAGGACATTATCGCCATCCTCGGGATGGACGAGCTCAGCGAGGACGACAAGCTCATCGTGGCGCGCGCGCGCAAGATCCAGCGCTTCTTGTCGCAGCCGTTCTTCGTCGCCAGCGCGTTCACCGGTCGCGACGGCAAGTACGTCCCGCTCAAGGAAACCATCGTCGGCTTCAAAGAGATCTTGAGCGGCGAGCTCGATGACCTGCCGGAGCAGGCTTTCTACATGGTCGGCAACATCGAAGAAGCCAAGGCCCAGGCGCAGCGGCTCAAGAGCGCGGCCTGAGCCGGCGCTACGGCGGAATGCCTCGGTCATGGCGGAAACCATCACGCTCGAAATCATTACCCCGGACGGCGTCAAGCTCTCGGAAGAGGTGAGCGAGCTCACGGCTCCGAGCGTCGAAGGCGAGTTCGGCGTGCTGCCCGGCCATCGACCGCTTTTGGCGGCGCTCAAGACCGGCATCGTCAGCTATCGCAAGCCGGACGAAAAGGAGGTGGATCGGGTCGGCGTAGGGCCGGGCTTCGCCGAGGTCATCGACGACAAGGCCGTACTACTCACCGATCGCTTCACGACGAAGAGCGCCGTCGATCCGGTGCGTGCGCGGCTCGAGCTCAAGGAGGCCGACGAGGCTCTCGCCGCGTTCGACGGCGATCCGCAAGGCCCCGAGTTCGGCGCGCTCGTTTCGCGGGAGCGCTGGGCTGCGACCGAGCTCGAGCTCTACGGCGATCCACCGCCGCCCACGGTTCACACGGTGCAGGAGTTCGCGGCCGTTGCGGCCGTCTCGTACTCGGAAGACCAAGCCGACGACGGTGGCGCGGAGGCTCCGCGCTGAGCGGCTGGCAGCGGTGATCGTGGACGCCGGACCGAAGCAGCTCTTGGCTCGGTTCGGTCTTCGGGCAAAAAAGGCGTTTGGGCAGAACTTCCTCGCGGACGCGAACGTCGCGAGGCGCATCGCGGAAATCGCCGTGCCCGAGCCGGGTGGTAGCGTGATCGAAATCGGCGCAGGGCTCGGTGCGCTCACCGGGCCCCTGCTCGCCCGCGTCGAGTACCTCGCCGCGGTGGAACGCGACCGCGACCTCGTTTCTCCGCTGCGGGAGCTTTTTGCCGAGACGGCGCCCGGACGGTTCGACGTGATCGAGGCCGACGCCAAGACCGTCGCTTTCGACGCCCTGTGGCGCGGTCGGCCGGAGCCGCACCGCCTCGCGGGCAATCTGCCGTATCAGCTCACGGGTCCCTTGACGCGGCGCTTCTGCGAGTTCGCCGATCGCGTCGAACGAGTGACGGTGCTCGTGCAGCTCGAGGTCGCGGCGCGGTTCTGCGCCGAGCCTTCGACGCCCGCCTACGGCGCGCTCAGCGTGTTCGTGCAAGCGGCGTTCGAAGCCCGGCGCGAGATGGTAGTACGGCGCGGAGCGTTCTATCCCCAGCCGCGGGTCGACTCGGCGTTGGTTACGCTCAAGTCGCGCGCGGTTCCGGTGGCGCGGGAGACGTCGTGTTTTCGCGCGCTCGTGCTTTCGGCCTTTTCGCAGCGCAGAAAGACGCTACGCAACGCGTGGCGCAGCGGTGGCTTGCCGGGGCTCGAACTCCTGGGCAACGCCGCCGCGCGCGCGGGCATCGACCTCGAGCGGCGGGGCGAGACGCTCGCCGTCAGCGACTTCGCCCGCATGGCCGCCCTCCTGGAGGAGGCCGGATGAGTCGCCGCGGCTGGCTGCTCGTCGTGCTCTTGGCGGCGGCGTGCCGCGACCGCGCCGGGTCAGAGTCGCCGCTGGTGCGCGCGGAGCTCGGCGTTTTCTTCGGCGGTCAAGTCCAGGAGCGTCACGCCATCCCCTTCGAAGTGGATCGCGCGCGGCAGACTCAGGGCTTCCGCGTCGAGCTTCGCGGCGCGGGCGATCGACCCGTGACCGTGCGCTGGGAAATAGATCGCCCAGCGTCGCGCGGCGAACGCGTCGCCGAGCTCGGGCGGGCCGAGCTCGCGGCATCGGAGCGGCGTTTCGATCGAGAGATCCCGTTCAAGCCCGGGGACCCGCTCGGCATTTGGAACGTCCGCGTGCTCGTGGACGATGTGCTCGTCTTGGATCGCGCGGTGGAGGTTTACGACCAGGGTGCGCGCGAACGAGCCGCGGAACGACGCCGCGCCGTTCAGGACGCCTCTCTGCCCTGAGTCTCGCCCGGGGCTCCTTCGCGCTCGAGAGCTCGGGCAGCGCCGAGCCTCACCCGGGCGCGGCTCTTCGCGTCGAAGACTTCGATTCCCATTCGGCGCAACGCGCGTTCTCCTCGTCGTTGCGCAACCAGGCAGCGCAGACTGATCGCGTCGGAGACGGTTTCGCCAACCGGCTCGCCCGTGCGCGGCAGACTCTGCTGGTGCGTCATCGTGACCCAGGCCAGCTTCAGATGCCGCTTCGGCAGCGCGAGCAAGGCCTTTTCGAGCTCTGGACGCCGGCCCGGGTCGGGCGCGGGCGACCACACGTAGGCAATGCTCGGCCGCGGGCGCAGCCGCATGATCTTTTGCAGCGCGCCGCACAACTGCGAGTCCGTTTTTTCGCGATCGGGTTCGAGCCGGGGAGGCGCATACAGTCCGAAGGCCGCCACGTACTGGCGCAGCTTCTGCTCGCGCATCGAGATCGCGAACACGTGCGGCCTGCTGAAGGGCGCGCGCGCCTGCACGCGTTCCACGCGGCGCATGATCCGCTCCACGTCCGAGGAACGCACGCGCTGGGCTGCGGCGTCGAGCGGCCGTAGGTGTTCGATCACCCGACTGAGCAGATCTCCTTCGTCCAGATCGCTGCGGTCGGCGTCGATGCAAGCGGTGGCTTCTGCCAGCGCCGAGAGCAGGCTCGCTCCGTGCGAGGGACCCGCGCCCGGCTCGAGCCACGCAAGACGGCGCGCGGCGACGATGGCCAGCCCGACGCGATCGCCGCGCGCCAGGTGGCCGTGGGCCACCTCGGCCACCTCGTCGACGGCGCGATCGAGCGGAGCCGTTCCCGGCGCGCCCGCCCACAGCTCGACCGAAGCGTCGAGCACGAGCCAGACGATGTCGCGCTCCTCGCGTTCGTACTCGCGCACCATGAGGACTCCGCGTCGCGCCGTGGCCTTCCACGCGATGCGTTTGAACGGATCGCCCGGAAGATGCTCGCGCAGCTCCCTGAGCTCGGCGCCCTCCCCGCCGAGAGGTCCGGCGCGCCCGTCGTTCGCGGTGAGCCGGCTGCGGCCGCCCCGCGCCGAGCGCTGCCGCGCACTGAAGGCGCGCGGGAGCACTTCGATTCCGTAGGGATTGGCGAAGGTGAGCGGCACTTCGAACAGGCCGGGGCTGCCCTGGACCTCGAGCGAAAGGCCGAATACGCCGTTTTGCCCGACGCGCAGCCCGCGGGCGAGCACGCGGACGCGCAGCCGGCCACCCGCCGGCACCTCCCCCGAGCACGGATCGAGCTCGAGCGCCAGGTACGGCGAGCACACCGGACGCAGCCCTGTGTAGCGCACGGCGCGGTTGTCCCGGTTGCGGATCTCCGCCCAGAGCTCGAGCTCTTCCCCGCGCGCGACGCGGCTCAGGCGGCCTTCGCCGCACCAGAGCATCTCGAAGCCCGCGCTGCGGATGCCGCCGACGCTGAGCTGGGTCACGGCGCGGGCGACGGCCAAACCGAGCAGGAGCGAACCCGACCAAGCCACGATCGCCGGCTCCTGGGTCACCACCCCGGCGAGCGCCGCCAAAAGCCCACGGCCGCCACGTCGACGCTCGACAGGGTAGGGTGGACCTGCACGCGGCCGAGGTTAGCACCACCGTCGCGCCAAGGCTCGAGTCGTCAGCGCGAGAGAGTACTAACCTCGCGTCCCAGCCTGCGCCCGCCGATGCCGTTTCAAGCCTTCAAGCGACTGTTCGCTCTCTCTGTCGGCGTCCTCGGTGCGTGGCCGAGTACGGCGCGCGCCGAGCGCGCGCCGTACTCGGAGCTCGAAGCGGAC
>DASWGX010000495.1:0-5183 GCA_036393455.1 Polyangiaceae bacterium | reverse complement strand
ACACGGCGCGGGGCCGCCTGCGTCCTCGTCTCGTACGACGTCGGCGAGCTGCGCCGGACCTGCGATCGGCTCTTGGTGCTGCTGTCCGGACGCGTCGCGGAAGTGGGGCCTTCCGCGAGCGTCTGCGAACGACCGCGCCATCCTTTGACGCGCGCTCTGCTCGACGCCGCCAAATCCGAAGCGCCGTACGACGGCGCGACGCCGCGCGGCGTCGTGGGGTGTCCCTTCGTGCCCTACTGCCCGCGGCGTCTGGAGAACCGATGCGAGCGAGAGTTTCCGCCGCTCGCAGGCGATTCGGGGCACGGGTTCGCGTGCCACAACCCCCTCGACTGAACGAGCCCGCGTGTGGGCGGGTCAACACCGGAGACGCGGGTCAACACACGCGGTGCATCCAGCCGCGCGGATCTCCTCGCTCTCCGTGCTGGAGCGCGAGCAAGTGCTCGCGCAAGCGCGTAGCGACCGGCCCGGTTTCCCCGTCTCGAACCCTCCATTCGCCGTCGTCAGCCTTGACGTGCCCGACCGGCGTGATGACGGCGGCGGTGCCGCAGGCGAACACCTCCGTCATCGCGCCCGAAGCCAAGTCATTGCGCCACTCGTCGACGCTGAGCAGCCGCTCCTCCACCGCATAACCCAAATCGCCGGCCAGCGTGAGGATGCTGTCCCTGGTGACGCCGGGCAAGAGGCTGCCCGTCAGCGACGGCGTGACGAGCTTGGTCGCGCCGCCGCTCGAGTAAACGAAGAACAGATTCATGCCGCCCATTTCTTCCACGTAGCGGTGCTCCACGGCGTCGAGCCACACGACCTGATCGCAGCCGTTCGCCTGGGCGCGCTCTTGCGCCACGAGACTTGCCGCGTAGTTGCCCGCGCACTTGACGGCGCCGGTGCCTCCCGGGGCGGCGCGCACGAACTCCCGCGAAATCCAGACCGAAACGGGTTTGACGCCTTGCGCAAAATAGGCGCCGGCGGGAGAGCCGAACAACAGAAACAGGTACTGCCGAGCAGGGCGAACGCCGAGCCCGGCTTCGGTCGCGATCATCAAAGGTCGAAGATACAGGCTCTGCCCTAGCGCGCGCGGTACCCACGCTCGTTCATGGCGAATCAGCGTATCCGCCGCTTCGATGAACAGCTCTTCCGGAAGCTCGGGCATCGCCAGGCGCCCGGCGCTGCTCGCGAAACGCCGCGCGTTGGCTTCGGGACGAAACGTGGCAATGCCGCCATCCGCCTGGCGATAGGCTTTGAACCCTTCGAAGATGGCTTGGCCGTAGTGCAAAACCGAAGCCGCCGGGTCGAGCGCGATGGGAGCGTAAGGTACGAGCTCTCCATCTTGCCAGCCACCGTCTCGGTACGGAATGACGATCATGTTGTCGGTGAACACGCGGCCGAAGCCCGGACTTTCGAGCCAACGCGCGCGTTCCGCCTCGCCGAGGGGCGACGCGCTGGGTTTGAGCTCGATTTTCGAAGGTCCACCCATGACGGAGGTAGTTCCCATAGCATACGCACCGTGCCGCCGCGCCATGGCTCGTTGGCAGCACGATGGGCCGAAACCTTGGCCGGTTGAACCACTCTGAGGCGTCGCCACCATTGAGGTAAAAAGCGCGATATAGTCAGCGGCGTGCCGAACGCGATCGTGCTTCATGAGAGCGGTGGACCGGAGGTGCTCCGCTACGAGACGGTACCGGTCGAATCCCCGGCCGCCGGCGAAGTGCTGGTTTCCCACTCGGCAATCGGCGTCAACTTCATCGATACGTATCAGCGTTCCGGCCTGTATCCGCTTCCGAGTTTCCCCTCGGGCTTGGGTCAGGAAGCGGCGGGAGTCGTTCGCGCCGTGGGCGCGGGCGTGCGCGATTTCGCGCCCGGAGATCGGGTTGCTTATGCCTCCGGGCCGGTCGGCGCCTACTCGGAAGAGCGCGTTCTGTCGGCCGAGCGCCTGGTCGAGCTACCCGACGACGTCGACGACCAGCAAGCGGCGGCATCCCTCTTGAAAGGCATGACCGTCGAATACCTGGTGCAGCGTTGCTATCGCGTCGCCGCCGGTCAGACCGTGCTCTGGCACGCGGCCGCCGGCGGAGTCGGTCTGATTGCGTGCCAGTGGCTCGCATACCTGGGTGTCCGCGTGATCGGCACGGTCGGCACCGACGAGAAGGCGAAGCTCGCGGCGCGACACGGCTGCACGGACCCCGTCGTGTACACGAGGGAAGACTTCGTGGAGCGGGTGCGCGATCTGACCGGCGGACGCGGCGTTCCGGTCGTCTACGACTCGGTCGGAGCCGCAACGTTGAGCGGCTCTTTGCGTTGCCTCCAAGCGCGCGGCACGCTCGTGAGCTTCGGCAACGCTTCCGGTAAACCGCCGCCGCTCGACCTCTTGGAGCTCTCGGCGCGCGGTTCTCTGTACGTGACGCGACCCAAGCTGGGCGACTACACGAGCACTCGCGAGGAGCGAGTGTCGAGCGCCCGAGCGGTGTTCGAAGTCTTGGCGAGCGGCGCGGTGCGGGCCACCGTAGGGCAGCGCTTCCCGCTGGAAAAGGCCGCCGACGCCCATCGCGCGCTCGAGAGCCGGGCAACGACGGGCAGCACGCTGCTCGTTCCCCGTTGAGGCGATGCAAACCCGTTCGCGCAAAGTCGCCGTTCTGCTTTTCGACGAAGTGGACGCGCTGGACGTAGTGGGGCCGCTTTCGGTGCTGAGCCAAGCCGGCAGGCATTGGAACTGGCGTCCATTCAAGGCGATGCTCGCGAGCCGCGACGGCGGAGCCGTCGTCACACGCGACCAAATCGAGCTTGCCGCCGGATACTCCTTCGAAAGCTGCCCGCAGTGTGACGGGCTCTTGGTCCCGGGGGGCTACGGCGCGCGGGCACTGCTCGGAGACGAGCGCGTCGTCTCCTGGGTAGGCGCGCGGGCAGCCGAGGCAAGCTGGGTCCTGTCCGTCGGCTGGGGCACCACCCTCTTGGCGAAGAGCGGCGCCCTCGCCGGACGATGCGTGGCGACGACTCCGGAAGTCGCGGCCATCGTTGCTTCGACGGACGCCGGCGCGACGGCAGATGAAGCCTCAGTAGCGTATCGCCAATCGGAGAAGTTCCATTCGGCAGCCACCAGTTATTCGAGCATCGACTGCGCCTTGCAAGTCGTCGAGCAAGTGCTCGGCAAGGGGATCGCGGCGCGGGCGGCGCGAGAGCTCGGGCATCCGCGAGCGAGCGCGGAACGGATCGAAGTGCTCGTTCCGTAGCTCGGTTACTCGAAAGCTCCGCCGAACCGGCACCCCGGCGCGAACGGAGCGGCCGAGTCATCAGACGCGCGCTACCACGCTCCGCGCCAGCGCTTCCGCGCACTCTTCGCCACGGAACAGCCGCAAAAGCTCGAGCGCGAACTCGAGCGCGGTCCCGGCGCCGCGGCTCGTCGTGACCCTCCCGTCGGTGACGACGCGATCCTCGACGTAGTGAGCGGACGCGAGCTCGACGCCGGGGTAGCTGGTGGCGCGACGCCCGGCGAGCACGCCCGCGGCCTCGAGCGCGATAGGCGCAGCGCAGATTGCCGCCAGGTGCTTGCCCTCCGTCGCGAACCGGCGGATGAGCGCCTGGACCCTGATGTCGTCGCGCAGCGTCGCCGAACCCGGCATGCCGCCAGGCAAGACGAGCGCGTCGAAGTTCTCCGCCCGGACGTCGTCGAGCTTCGCGTCGCAAACGACGACGATGTCGTGTGAGCCGCGGACGCGCTCAGCGTCGAGACCCGCCACGACGACCTGTAGCTCGGCCCTCCTCAGGACGTCGATCACGGTTACGGCCTCGATCTCTTCGAAACCGTCGGCGAGCACGACGAGACAGCGTGTCATGGGACCTCCGAGGAAAGCCGTTCGGGCGTCGAAGGATACGCGCCCGCGGGCCGCCGGCAAACGCCGCCCCCAGGGCTCAGCGGCAACGAGCCGCCGCGAGCTCGATCACCGAACCTTTGTCGCGCACGAGCAGGAACTGCCCGGATCGCGCCGCGACGATGTCGCCGGCGAGCGCAGCGCCGGTAAACCACGAGCCGCGAGGGTGGCCCTCGGCGTCGAGCGAGAGCACTTCGCTCGTCCCCTCTTGGCCGGGGAGCACCAGAAAAGACGCCGGCGTCCCCTTCGGCGGCGTAGCATCGACGAGCAGCGTCGGGCTGCCCGCCGACAGGCGTTCGTTTTCGAGCGTGCGCGTACCGACGTTGCCGTCCATGCCGAGGGCCGTCAGGTGGACCTCCGCGGAAGCGATTCCCGGACGATCGGCGTCGTGGCGAAACGACAAGAGCAATTTGCCGCTCTCGTTCACCGCCGTGTCGAAGGAAAGCACCCTGCGCGCCTCCGCCGTCAGGGTGCGCGGCTCCCCGAGCGCGTCCCCCGTCGCGTCGAGCGGCACCGCACGAATGAAGCGTGGCACGGGGTCGAGTACGCCGCCCGCGTCGGCGTCGATCGAAACGTCGCGGTCCAGCTTGCCGTAGGCCGCCCAGAGCAGCCAGTAGCCTCCCTTTCGCGCAAGCAGCCGAGGAGCTTCTGCGTCGTCGCCCTCGGTCGCGGCCACCGTCTGCGGCTCGCTCGTCTTTTCGAGATCGTTCGGATCGAACGTCACGGCGTAGACGGCTCCGCGACCGCTCCGCGACTCTTCTGCGTCCCAGACCAAGAGCCCCCGCCCACCGCTGAGCCCGACGTCGAAAGCGCCGGTGGTCTTGCGTCCGACGGAAAAGTCACGGCTCCGCGCCGCCTGGGTCGCGTCGCGGTCGAGCCGGGCAAGCCGTAGCGTCGAACCCGCGGCGTCGCTGTCGTTCACGGCAGCGATGATGCCATCCCCGCTCGCAACGACCTTGGGCGGGGCCGCTCCGCCGTGCACGCGGCCGAGCCGAGTCGTCCGAGCCGCGAAGGCGCGGGCGTCGACGCGCGCCAGGGCGGCCTCGGTCCCTTCGCCGTCGGTGAGCAAGAGCCCGATCGCCACACCGTCGGGCAGCGGCGCGAGCCCGCCGAGCTCGGGCGCGAGCAAGAGCGCGCGCTCGTCATCCTCGGCGCTATCGGCCCCGAAGCGGACTGGTCCACCGGCGACGCTCTCGCACCGGATCCGCTTGGGAGCGGAGCTCGCCGGCGGCGCTGCCGATGCGAGCGCAGGGTCGCCCGAATCGGATCGATTGCAACCCGTGAGGGACAAAAACGCGACCGCCGCGCAATGACAGAAAACCC
>DASWGX010000494.1:0-6303 GCA_036393455.1 Polyangiaceae bacterium | reverse complement strand
CGAGCTCCGCCGCGTAGGAAGGCACGGCGGCCGCGGAGTACAGCGGATACTTCGTCGTGTCGTGCTGGATTTTCCACCAATGCGAGTTCGCGTTTTCCATCTGCAGCCAGCTGCGATGCAGGGCAGCCACGAGCGGCCCGGTCTTTTCGCGGACTGCAATCATCCGTTGCGCCTGGGCCAGAATCTGCTCCTTGGTCGCGAGTTCGTTGGCGTCGGCCGCCGCATTCAGGGTGTCGTCCGGGACGGAGTCCCACAGCAGCAGAGCAAGTCTCGCTGCCACTTCGTGACTGGAGAGTCTGATGGCGTTTCCTTCCGGCTCTGCCGCCAGCTCGGCGGCCATGAGGAACGAGGGCGAAACGAGGAAGGCGAGCAGCGTCGTCTCGGCAACCTCCTCGGGCGTTCCTACCGGGGTCGTCTGGCTCAGCCTCTCGAAGCGCGCCACCTCCTCCGGGGTCAATGGGCGACGGAACGCCTTGCGCCCGAAGGTCTGGATGGTCTGCGTCAGGCAGCCCGCCGCCGCCGGGTCACAGTTGATGAAGTTGGATCTGTTCGGCCCCGTCATCACCTGCTGAGCGATTTGCGTGGAAACGTCTCGATAGATGCGCCACGCATCGGTGTTCATGGGGCCCTCGAAGTCGGCGAAGAGGAGCTCGGACGGCGCGCTGTTGTCGGCGCCCACGCCGGTGACGCCGAGGAGGTCGCGCACCGCCGCGTCGTATTGCCGGTTCAAGAGGCGGGGAAACTGGGACGTCGCCGGGATGCCAGTGATGCACGTGCTCGGGTCGCTCACCCCGCCGGCACCTCCGCCAACAGCCCCTCCGCCACCACCGACCGCTCCCGCGCCGCCGGCGCCGGTCATTGTACCCCCCGTCACCGGGGAGGAGCCGCCGTCAGTCCCGCCGACTTCCGTCGTGCAGCCGGCGAGGAGGGCGATCGAGGCGAGGAAGGTCGTCGTGTACGCGAGTCGCGGCAGAGTTCCCATGATCTGTCATGCCCGCTCGACGAAATCGGGCTTGCGCGAAGCGACTCGAACCGAGAAGTTCGCTCTCGAGGCGCAACCCTGCTGGATAACGCCAGTGAGAGCGGAGTACGCGCCACCCCGGGCGCCTCGCCCCTCCGCACTGCCTCGGTTCCCTCTAGCCGGGCGATCCCACCGCCCGTCACATGAGCTGGCCGACGGCATCCGAGCGCGCGCGGAGCACCGCCGTGCCGAGCGGGCCCGCATCCACAATCGCCTGCAAGATGGCGCTCACGCTCGTGAGCTGTCCCGTCAGCGTCGTGACGGGCAGCGCGAACAGCCGGAACTCGTAGACGTCGGCGGGTGCGTCGCCGTTGTTGGGGCAGGGACCGAGGTACGCCGGCCTGAGCGGGTTGAATTGCCTCGCCACTACCGGGCTCGTGAGCATGGCGCTCTCGGGAAGGTTCTCCGGCAGGGCGCCGGTGTCCGCCGGGATGTCCCAGATGGCCGAGTGATACCCGCGCTGATCGTCGATGTTCGCGTCGAGAATCGTGGTGTCGACGAATACGATCGCGAAGCTCATCGTCCCCGCTGGCGTGCCGCTCCATTCGAGCGGCGGCGAGTGGGCGTCGCCCGCGCAGGTGAAGTCGTCGCTCATCTCCGCATCGGGCGTGATCGCCGGACTGGTGAGCGCGAACTCTTCAGTGCTCGCGCCGCCGGTCCCCGCGCTGCCGCCGGTGCCGCCAGTTCCCCCGTCGCCAGTCCCAGCAGCGCCACTGCCGGCCGCGCCAGTCCCGCCAGCGCCTCCCGACGCAGCGCCCTCGTCGCCTGTGCCGTTGCCGCTCGATCCTCCGCCACCGCCGACCCCAGATACTCCGGGCGTGCCGCCGCTTCCGGCGGTGCCGCCCACACCGGTCCCGCCTGTGCCAGCGCCGGCCGAGCCGGTGCCTCCGACTGCACCGCCCGACGCAGTTCCGGCTCCTCCCGCGCTCTCTACGGGCGGATTACCGGAGCAGTGGGCAAGCAGAACCGGTGCCACGGCCAGCGCGGGAAAGCGGCGGATCGTCGTGAGCAGAACGGACGCAGGCACCGTTGTTTGGTATGCCCGCGCCGGCCGCCTCCGTATTTTCGTTCTTCTTTCGCGCGCGCGGAGAACGCACGAACCACGTCCCCACATCCGGCAGATCAGCGGAGTCGCCGGTCCCTTCAGTCGAGTGGCGCTTTTCCGCTCCAGTTCGAAGGCGGGCCGGCGTCGTTGTGATCGAATACCATAGGTCGGATAAAGACACGGTTGCCCGACGAACACGCTCACCCGACGCCGATGAACAAAGCGAAGAAACCAGACCCTGACAGCGACGAATCGGCGGGCGTTCGCGCGGAGGTGAGCCGCGTCACGAAAACAGCCGTCACCTTGGCAAAGCTGGTGTCCGATCACCTTCCCTTCGTGTGGCGCTTGCTCCGGCGCTGCGGCGTGCCGCCCGCCGAGGTGGACGATGCCGCGCAGCGGGTTTTTCTGATCGCCAACGAAAAGCTCGCCAGCATCCGCCCAGGCAGCGAGCGTTCGTTTCTCATCGCCGTAGCGATGCGGGTCGCCTCCCATGCCCGGCGCGCGAACCAGCGGCGCGAGGCGGCGCATCAGCGTTTTTCTGAGTACCAAGCGGCTTGTCCAGTGCCGGACGGGCTCGCACACCTGGCAGAAGCCCGCGACCTGCTCGATCGCGTTCTCGACGGGATGCCCGATGATCTGCGTTCCGTATTTGTCTTGTTCGAACTCGAGCAGCTCACGATTAGCGAAGTTGCCGAGCTCTTGGAGCTGCCTCGTGGTACCGTTGCCACGAGGCTGAGGCGAGCACGCATGGCGTTCCAGGTCGCAGCAAAGTCGATCGAGGCGCGCACCGAGGGAGGTGGCCAGTGACCGATCCCAAGCGACTCATCGACGAGGGCAGCGCCTTCGAAAGAGAGCTTCTGCGCGCCGGGCGGAAGGACGCTGTTTCGCAGCGGAGCGCGCTCGCGATCACGGCGGCTCTCGGAGTCGCGGCGCCAATCGCCGCAACCAGTGCGCTCGGCACGGCGGGCACGGCCGGTACCGCGAGCGCGGCTGCGTCCGGCGGCAAGCTCGTGACTGTCAAGACTGCGCTCGCGATTGCAGGAGCAGGGGCCATGGGAGCGCTCACGGTCTGGGGCGTGATCCAATTGGTCCCCACCGACGCTCCGCCGCCGGCGCCTCGAGTCGAGACCAAGGGAAAGCTGACCGCGCCCGCATTCGCGGGCGCGAAGACCGAGCCTGTCGCGCCCGTAGAGACGGCGCAGCCTGAGCCCGCAAAAGCGCCGGCCCCGATCGCCCGCGCACCCGTGGCCGCCAAGACGGATACGCTACCGCTCGAGTTCGAGACTATCGACGGCGCGCGAAGTGCGCTTGCTCGCGGAGACGCGCAGGGAGCGCTCGCTCTACTCGATCGCTATGCGAAGCGTTTCCCCAAACCTCGGCTCGGCGCGGAGGCGACCGTACTCAGGATCGAGGCGCTCGCTGCGAGCGGTCGACGCGACGAGGCGGTTCGGCTCGGCAAGGCCTTGCTGACGCGCGAACCGAGGGGTCCCTACGCGCGCCGCGTGCGCTCCCTGATCGGAGCAGAAAAAGGCAAACCACCACGCTGAACGCCAATGAGGGTCTCGACGTGACACCGTTGCAGGGAAGAAGCGCCTGGCTCGTGATGGTCGCGCTCGCCGGCTGGCTATCAGCGTGCCGGGACGACGTGGTGCTCGGCGCTTGGGGTTCCGTCGCCGAAACGCCGGGCGAGGGCAGTGGGGGTACTGCGGGCGAAGCCGGCGCGGCGGGGGGCGCAGGCGGAGACGAAGGGAGCGGGATGCCCGCCTGTCTCGAGCCGGGGACGCCCGGCCCGCTCAGCGTAGCCGGACCGACTTTCGGCGCCACCGAGACCGCAACGGACTGGACCTGGCCGTCCCCGGTTTCGTCGATGCAGTGGGACTTGATGGTCGAACGCGAGATCGAACGGCCGTCACCAACGTCGCCGCCGACGAGCGGCTACTACTATGCGTACCAGTTCTCGTTCCTCGAAGGCGTCGTGGGCTTTTTCGGCATTCAGGCCGAGGGCGTCTACCAGCAGGATCCGCCGAGCTCTCCCGTCGAAGTCACGAAGATTGCCGTGTTCTGGTTGTCTGGACCACCCCTCGCCGCGGAGCTGGGCGACATTGCCTATCCCGACGCGCGCGCGGCCCCTACTAGCGCGGCCGGCGTGAGCTATCTCACCATTCACGCGCGCTTCGACTGGCAGGCTTGCCGCGTGTACCGCTTTCGGGTCGGTCCTGACGGGACCGAAGCGGACGGCAGCATCTGGTACGGGGCTTTCATCGAAGATACCTCGAGCGGTGTCGAGACGTTCCTCGGCCGCATGCTGTTGCCCGCCGATATCGGACCGCTTTCGCCCTTCAGCGTCTCCCGCACGATGCCGATCGAGTTCGGAGCTCAGGACTCGTGCGAGATCCCAGCCCAGGCGTCGGTGGTCTTCGGCGTTCCGAGCGCCGACGCCGGGAACCTCGAGGCCGCCCGCGGTGGCAATCGCCTCGCGGAGCCGCCGAGCTGCCCGACCTCGCGTTTCACGAACTTTGCGGGCGCCGTTCGCCACGAGCTTGGACTCCGGCCTTGATCGTCTTCGACGCGAGACCAGCGGGCTCGCTCTCGCAGCGTACTGGCACTCGGTTCAGAACTCCGCGCCGAGGCGCACGGCGGTCTGTGCGGTCAGGATGGGCACTTCATGGATCGAGGTATCGGGGTTTTTGACGATGAAGCGGTAGCGAGTCAGCGGCCACGCCGCGCCGCCGTCGACGCTGGCGAACCAAGCCGTGCCGAGCGGCAGCTCCAGGCGCAGGAGCGCCTCTGCCACCGCCCAAAACCGCGCGCTTTGCGAGCTCTCGGGCAGACCCGAAACCTGTCCGATGACGCTCCCGAGCTCGGTCGAGAGGCAAGGCGCGGCTCGAAGAGCGTCGATCTCGAACGCACGAAGGCAGAGCGCCGGGCGCGCTACCAAAAAGTAGAAGTCGGCCGTTGCGTCCCGGACGAGCTCCGACGGCGCCTGCCGGTACGCGAGCTCTAGCCCGACTTCTCCGAGCAGCGAGGCGCGACGACTCCGAAGAGCAAAGAGTACCGAGGGGCCGAGGGACGGTCCCGGAGTAGCGCCGAACGCCACCGTCGCGCCGAGCGAGAGGCGAGGCGCGAAGCTCCTGTGCTCGGCTTTCGAACCAGCCTCCGATGCGGCGGGCGGAAGCTCGGACTTTGGCCCTGGTGGCGGCGGCGCGGGCTCGAAATCGTGCCGCGGCGCGAGCTCCGCTCGCGGGTCGATGGCAAGCGCCGTGGCGAGCGCGAGCACGGAAGCAACGTCGCCGCAGGTCGAGCCCGTGACGCGGCGGGCCATGCTCTCGCCGTCGGCCTCCCCGACGACGAGCGTGCCGATGAAGCGCGCTCCGTCTCGCCCGAGCTCTACGACGAACGACCGGGCCGGTTCCGACGACGCCGCGGCGCGCGCGCTTTTCGCGCGCTCGAAGACCTGGTCCTCGAACTGTGCCGCCGAAGGGCAGCCCACTCCAGCCATGGCACGATACTCGATGCGAATGGGTTCCGTGGCGCCGTCGGTCGCGAGCGTTGCCCGCGCCGTGGCGAGCACGAAAAGTCCGATCAATCGAGAATTGGCGTGGCGCGAGATGGTGCACGGCTCTATCGCCAGTACTCGTGAGGAGCAACCTCCCGACGTCGGCTTCGACAACTTGCCGGGACAGCGACCGACCCGCTGAGGTTCTCCGCACGCCATCTGCATGATAGCCGTGCATAAGGCCCAGCGGGGCTTCGCCCCAGCCCGAAAGTCATGGTCGTGTTCTGATGGCGCCGGCTTTGACTGGCGGCGGCTATCAGCGACGCATTGCCTACGAGCCGTTGGGCAACGGCGTCCTGTCCTGCGCCGATCCGAAGCGGCTTCAGGCGATCGCCGACGGGCTTACAGCTCACAAGATCGATGCACTGCTGCGCAAGTGGCTGCGTCGTTTGCCGCATCCATTCACGGTTGCCGATCGAAAGGCGGCTACCGCTACGACATCTCGATCGTGCAGGCCGAGTTTTCGCTCACGCAGGTGCTCGACCGACCGGTGCTGGGCCGCATCCCCTTCGAGGATGTGATTCGCGAGAACCTCGATCTGGGCCGTCCGGGACGAGTGCAATTAATTTTCGACCGTCGAGTGACCAAGAAAACACCGGGACGCTTTCGCACCCGCGTCATCACCGACGGCGTCATCCCTTCGCTTCACGTCGACTACAAGAAATCGCACATCAAGCAGTA
>DASWGX010000493.1:0-5930 GCA_036393455.1 Polyangiaceae bacterium | reverse complement strand
GACGAGCGTGCGCGCTGGTGCGCGACCCCCGCTTTGGCGCCTCGCTGCCGTTTCGGCGCCTGGTGGAGCGGCGCTTCTCGACTACTCGTGCATACATCCAAGCCCCGCTCGTTCGGCTGGCGGCGCGCCGGTCCTCCGGCTATTGAGGCGTCGTGGGTCGAGACCTCGGCGGCGTCGTGATCAGCGCGAGCGAGCTTCTGGCAATCGCTCACGAGAGCTGGCTCGTCGTGGCCGACTGCCGCTTTTCCCTGGGCGACCCTGATGCCGGGCAGCGCGCCTATGCGGCGGGGCACCTACCCGGTGCGGTTTACGCGCACCTCGAGCGCGACCTGTCGGGTCCCGTCGTCACCGGGAAGACCGGGCGCCATCCGCTGCCGGATCCGCGTGTGCTCGCGTCGAAGCTTTCGTCCTGGGGGCTCGGTCGCGAGGGCGCGCTCGTCGCCTACGACGACTCCGGCGGCGCTTTCGCGGCGCGCCTGTGGTGGCTCTTGCGCTGGCTCGGCTTCGAGTCCGCGGCGGTTCTCGACGGGGGACTGCCGGCGTGGCTCAGCGGCGGGCTACCCGTCGTGACGGAGTTTCCGGCCACCCGACAGGGCGACTTCGCGCTGCAGCTTCGACCCGAGCTCGTGGTGGGCGCGGACGAGGTCGAGCGCGCTCGAACGCGTGCGGACCGGCGCGTATTCGATGCGCGGGGCCTCGAGCGTTTTCGCGGCGATTCGGAACCGATCGATCCGGTTGCGGGGCACATTCCCGGCGCCCGGCCTTTGCCCTACGGCGGCAATCTCGAGTCCGGTCGTTTCCGCGAGGTCTCGTCGCTGCGCGAGCGCTACGGCGCGGCGCTCGGCGCTGTGGCGCCCGAGCATTCCATCGTTTATTGCGGAAGCGGCGTTACCGCGTGTCACAACGTGCTCGCCGCCGCCCACGCGGGTTTCGGGGGCATGCGCCTCTATGCCGGATCGTGGAGCGAATGGATCACCGATCCAGAGCGCCTGACCGCTCGTGGGGATTGAGCAACAGGTCCCGTGTCGCGATTGCGATAGTCACCGTTGCGACAGCCGTCGCTTGCAATAGCCGCCGATTGCGAGAATCACGTTGCAGGAATCACAGGGCAGAGCAGTAGTTCGTATAGACATATCCGAAGTCTTTGCGACTTGGGCGATCGAGGACTTACCGTTTTCGTTCACGTGCGAATGGAGAGCGCGCCGGCGGCGCGATTGTGCTATGCGTGCGACACAGCGAGGCGCACTTTAGGTGCTTACGGAGGCGCTCATGTCATTGCGTGGACGAACCGTCGAACGCTTCACCGCGGTTCTAGCTGTCATCGGTTTTGTCGCGTGCGCGAACATCGTGGAAGACGATAACGCGACGAGCCGGCGAGGCTCGCCCAACTCGACGGGCGCGACCGGCAACGCGTCGGGCGGCTCGAGCGCGACGACGAGCGGTGCCACGGGCGTCACCGGGACCTCGTCGACCACGACGGGCACGACGGGCACGACGGGCACGACGGGCACGACCGGCACCACGGGCACGACCGCCACCGGAAGCGGAGGAAGCTCCGCGGCGAGTACCGGCAGCGGCGGTACGGGAGGCAGTGCGTCGGGCAACGGCGGGTCGGGTGGCAGCGGCGGTGGTCCCACGGGAGAAGTCCTTTTCTTCGACGACTTCGAGGACGGTATGGCCGACGGCTGGGTGGCGGACGTGGGCGACGGCGACGACGTCTACGGCGACTGGTCCGTCACTACCGACGGAGACGGCAGCGTGTACGCCCAGCAGGACGACTCCTTCGACGACCGGAGCTTCGCGGTGGGCGGTGACGCTTCGTGGACCGACGTTTCGCTGGAGGCGAGGGTCAAGTTCCTTTCGGCGAGCAGCATGGAGGACGCGACGGCAAACTTCGCGGTTCGCTTTCAGGCGAGCGGCGACGAATACAGCTACTATTACCTCCAGCTTCGTGGCGACAGCGTCATCAAGCTCCGCGCGCGCGTCGGCGGAAGCGACGACGACCTGGCGAGCAGCGTGGAAATCTTCGAGGACGAGGGGCTTGCGCTGGGCACGTGGTACACGGTGAAGATTGTCGTTCAGGGTTCGACGCTCACGGCGTATTTCGAGGGAATTCGCGTCGTGTCCGCGGACGCGGGCACCGCTCTGGCGTCGGGCGGGATTGCCCTGGTCACGCTCGAAAACGCCGCGGTCGCCTTCGACGACGTCTTGGTTACCGTGCCCTGACCGCGTTTGCCGGTCGGAAGCCTAATCCGGCGGCCGCCCTCCGCCGTCCATGCCAGCGGAGTTTCGAGGCCCAGCATGGACGAAGAGCTTGTCGCGTTTCGAGGCTCGGACCAAGAGCCGGAACGAGAAGAAAACTCGCGGAGCTTCGTTCACGACTTGCTCTTGTTCGAGTACGCCGGGACCCGCTATGGGTTGCCCGCGGAGTGCGTGGACAGTGTGGTCCAATGGCGGACTCCGGTGGTGATCCCCGGAGCCGACGCCCGGGTTCGAGGCGTGATTCAGGACCGAGGACGTATCGTCGTCGTCCTTGCGCACCCGACGGGTCGCGGCGACGGCCGCGGCCACGAGGACGGGCAGCGCATCATCATCTGCACGACACCGCGCGGGCACATCGGTATACCCGCGTCCACCGCAAGCACCGTCGGTCAGGTGGAAACGGCCACGACTATTGCGGAATTTGCTCTTCACGAGAGCTCCGAAGGGTCGTTCGTATACCTGAATCCTTTGCGCCATGCCCAATGACACGACCTGGACCAACCGCGGCGAGGATGGCAGCACCGTCGAACGGACGAAAGCGAGCGTCACGGCGTTGGCAATCCCATGACTCAGCCTGGCAACGGCAAGGGCTACACGGTTCTGGTCATCGACGACAGCGAAATCGCTCGCGCCGAGATGACCAGGGTCCTCTCCGAGGCCGGACTCCGCGTCTTCACGCTTTCATCCCCAATTGGAGCGACTCGAGCCATCATTCAGCACCGCGTGGACGCAGTGGTCATCGACCTCCTGATGCCCAGCATGCGAGGCGACCGCCTGGCGGCGCTATTCCGTGGCAACCCCCGCTTCGAGGGTCTCGGCGTGGTCCTGGTGTCGGGGCAGGACCATCAAGAGCTCACGCGGCTGCTGGAGGAAGCCGACGCCGACGCCGTTGTTCCCAAGGCGGACCTGCGCCGCCTCGTGCCGGCCGTCAACAATGTCATTCGGGCGCGTGCTGGAAGAGCCGCGCGCGATGGTTGAGGTTCTATGCCTTCGCCACCTCGGCATCCGGTGTGCGATACCCTCGCGCCAGGTGCTCGGAGCCCGGCCGCTGCCGGCCGCCGAAGCGATCGTGGCGCTTTGGGACACACCTGCGAACGCCTCGCTTGAGGCCGCACCGCGCGCCTTGTGCCTGCGCACGGCGGGCGGTCCGCGCTGGATCCGCGCCACGGAAGTTACCGTCGGGTGGTTGCGTTCGGAGCACGCCCATGCTCTGCCCCGCCTGTTGCGTGAACTGATCCCGCTCGCGCACGTGGTAGGCATCGCGGATGTGGGACACGAGCTCACCTGGCTCGTCGACGCGGAGCGCTTCGTTCCGGGGTCCGAGACCAAGCGGTCTGCCAGTTTGCCGAACGCACCTGAATCGAGCCCCGGGCCGTTACGTTTAAGCTGAAGGACGTGCAGTGATTTCGTGCCCCCTGTCAGCTCGTTCGCCCCCGCGGCTACTGCTGGCCCTGCTGCCGCTGGTCGGCATGCTCGTGAACGTCCTCGCCCTGGCGGCCGCGGAGGTACCACCTCCACTGCGCTCCGCGATCGTGATTCGCTCGGCCGGCTACGAGCGCGGCCTGGCTGGGCGTCGTGGTCCGGCGGTGCTCGCCGTGGTATCGGGCAACTCCGGTGCGTCGGCGGAAGACGGCGCGGCGATGGCCGCCGTCTTCGCCAAGCTGCTCCAGGAAACGACGATTGCCGGGCGGCGCGTGAGCGTCGTCCGCGTAACACACGAAGCGCTTCCGAAAACCATCGACGAGCTCAAGCGGCAGCGCGCCGAGGTGGTGTACTTCGCCGAAGGGCTGGAGCACATCATCGTGTCGATCCCGGTACGGGCCGACAACATGCCGCGCATCCTGGTCTGCGCGAATGGCGCGGACGTCGCTTCCGGGTGCACGCTCGGGGTCGAGCTCCGGAATACCAAGCCCCTCTTGGTGCTGAACCTGACTCAGGCAAACGCCGCGGGCCTGCGCTTCGATCCGGGCCTGCTTCGCCTAGCCAAGATAGTTCGCTGAGGCCGCTTGCGGCGCTTCGCCGGCTGCGCGTCCTTCGCCTCACCCCGAAACGAGAAACCGCTCTACGGGAGCAAGCGACGTTGCTTGCTCCCGCGTGGCCGCGGCTTTCGCTCCGACGATGCGCGGATGTCGGTGCGGCGCCGGCAGCGGCGCATCGTTCACGACGTCGAGTCCAAGCGCGTATTGCCGGCGCGCCGGGGCGTAGCGAAATCCGACCCTAAGACTCCGCGGGCAACGGGCGTTAATAGCGATCGACGTGCCTCGCTATCTTTCGATCCGCTTCAAGCTCGGCTTGCTGGTTGCGACCGTCGCCTTGGTGTTGTCCGCGCTGGACGCTTGGCTGATTCCCAGCCGCGTCGCGCGCGCCGAGGCCGACGAGCTGCACGAACGCGCCCGCGTGTTGGCGCAAGTGTTGGCGGGCCCGCTCGGCGTCGCCATGGACCTCGAGCAGCCGGAGGAGACCTTGAGCGAGACGTTGCGCCCCGGCTTGAAGGATCAACTGGTGCGCTGGGCGGCGCTTTACGACGCGAACGGCCGGAAAGTCACCGAGATCGGAGAGACGGTTGGACCGGACTACCGTCGCGAGCTCGACGCGTGGGCCGCCGCGGAGACCATCGTCGGTACTTCCGAGATGCGCGTCCGCAATCGGACGTCCTCTCTCGGGACGGTGGCGGTGGCTCTGAAGAGCAAGCGCATCGCCGACAGGCGCGCGGAGTCGCAAAAAGCCATGGCGCTTCAGGCATGCGTCATCGTGGCGCTCGGTCTGATTCTGGCGCTGTTCGTGAGCGGACGCATGGCGAAATCGATGCAGCGCATCACCGCCGCGGCGCGGCAGATCACGCGCGGCGATGTTTCGGGTACGCTCGATCTCGACCTGCCGAACGACGAGCTCGGAGAGATGGCGCGGGCGTTCCAGGCGATGAACAGCAAGCTGCGCTTGCTCCAGGAATCCGCGGTGCGCGTCGCGCGCGGCGATTTGACCGGGACGATCGAAGGCGAAGGCGAGCTCTTCGCCGCCTTTCGCAACATGGTGGAAAACCTGAGCCAGCTCGCCGCTCGGATTGGAAACAGCTCGAGCTCGGTGGCGTCGGCCGCCGCCGGCATGTTTTCCTCGGTGCGGCGGCACGAAGCCTCGGCCGGTCAGCAAAACGACGCGCTCGAACAAATCCGGCGCTCGGTCGAAACACTGACGAGCAGCGCCGAGCAAGTCGCCGCCGACGCGAGCATCGTGCGCGAGATAGCGCAACGTAGCTTGGTCAGCACGCAGCACACCGCCGAGCAGACGCGGCTCGTCAGCGCACATTCGAGCCGCATCGGCGAGATCCTCGGGCTGATTCAGGACATCGCGGACAAGTCCGACTTGCTCGCCCTGAACGCGGCGCTCGAGGGCACCAAAGCGGGCGAAGTCGGGCGCGGCTTTTCGCTGGTGGCGGCCGAGATGCGACGCCTCTCGGAGCACGTGATGGACTCGGTGCGCGACATCCGCAGGCTCGTCGCCGACATGCACGAGGCTTCGCACGCTTCGGTCCTCGCCACGGAGGAGGGCACCAAGCTCGCGCGCGAGACGGCGGCGGCGGCGACCAAGATCTCCGACGCGGTCGAACGGCAGCGCGAAGGTACGGCTCAGGTGCGCACGGCCGTGGTCGACATCGTGGGCGCCGTCAACGA
>DASWGX010000492.1:0-3309 GCA_036393455.1 Polyangiaceae bacterium | reverse complement strand
CGCGCAGTCGCGCCTCGTTCGCGCTGAGCTCCCCCTCCGTTTCGGTCAGCGTAGTCCGCACCGTGTCCGCCTGCTCGGTGAATGCGCTGACCGCGTCGGCGATCCCGGCGTTGACCGCGTTCGCCAGGGCATCCATATCCGAAAGCAGGATATCCTGCCCGTAGGCTTCCAGATCCTTCATGATGACGTGCAGAAGAATGCCGTATTCGCGCACGACGCTGCGCAGATCGAACCCGTTTTGCCAGCGCTGGGCGCCGTGATCGGCCGCCGCCGGCAAACGATGATCGGGCAAGGAGCCGGCCTGATGCCCCACCGCGAGCGCGAGCTCTTCCAAGAACTCGGGAAACGCGTCCAGCAGGACGGATGTGCGCGGCTGATCCGGCGCGCCGTTGCGACGGCGGAGCTCCTGGAGCAGCGACTGGAGGATCGCGTCGCGCCGGGTCAAGAGATGCTGATGAATCCGACTCGACATGACAGGACCGAAACCAGCCTAGCCCAGCGCAGTTCCCGCCGGAAGGTGAAGAAAGCGCGCGGCGGAGCGGTGTGGCACCTTGGTGGAAAAAGCCGCGCGTCCCGGCGCAACTAGCGGTTCGCCCTGGACGCGAACGACGAAGAGGCAGCGGTGCGGTTCGTCGCTCAGGTGTCCAGCGCGTCGAAGGCTCGCACGATCTCCGGGGGTGCCTGGACCAGCTCGATCAGCACGCCGGCGCCGGCGAGCGGCGCTCGGTCGTCGGGCTTTGGATGAATGAAGCAGACGCGATGACCGCCGGCGCCGACACGGATGCCGCCGGGCGTGAAACGTACTCCGCGCGCCACGAGCCAGGCGTATGCGGCGTCGAGGTCGTCTATCCAGAGCCCGATGTGATTCAGAGCGGGGTCGTGCACCCTCGGCGAGCGGCTCGCGTCGAGCGGCTGCATCAGATCGATTTCGACGGCGGTGGCGCCCGCGCCGAGCCGGAGGATGTCTTCGTCGACGTTCTCTTCTTCACTGCGAAAGGCGCCGATTGCGGTGAGCCCCAAGAGATCCATCCACAAGGTGCGGAGCACCGCCTTGTCGAGCCCGCCGATTGCGACCTGCGATAACCCGAGCACGTGGAAGGGCCGCGGAGCCGCCGGAGCTTTCGCGCCCTTGCCGCCCGGCGCCGCCGCGATCACGGAAACCGGGTTTGAATGCCGGCCTGGAGCTCCAGCGAGGAGTGGATGGCGCGCAAGATGCCGAGGCTGATCCCGGCGTTCGCGTAGGCCCCGACGTAGCGCGCAAAGTCGAACTGCGGCCCCGCGGCGATGTGGAACACGATGTCCTTCTTGTAGTCGAAGGGCTCGTTCGCCGGGTTGACGAAAGCGGGGTCGTCGCCGCCGCCCTCGAGCTCCGCACCGATCGCCGGCTCGATGAAGATCTTGAAGGCCGAGTCGCTCATCGTATAGAGGCGCACGCCGGCGCCGACGAAAGTGATCGGATTGGTGTTCGTCTCGCCCTCTCCCGCGAGACCGAAGCGCGCCCAGAGGAACGGCTCCACGCCGTCGAGCGGAGCGAAGCTCACGCCGACGTCGATGGCGAGGGGAGCCGCGTGACCGCAGAACTTCTGCTGGTCGTCGAAAGCCACCGGCTCCGGCGCTTTGCAGAAAGGGGAGTCGTCGTAGCGGAACACCATCCGGTAGCCGCCGACCAGTCCGCCCCGGATACCGAATTGAAAGCCGTGCCCGTAGGCGCTCTCGTCGTCCGACTGTGCCGCGGCGGCCGCGTCGACAGGCGCCTCCGCTTGCGCTTCGGGCGGCGGGCCTTCGGGCTCGCCCTGTTCGAGATCCGCTTCGAACTGATCGGAAGAGCGTGTCGACTTGTCCGTCTTGGTCGCTTCCGGGTCGAGCTGTTCGGCGCTCGGATCCGCGCCGGCTTCCGCGCTGCTCGCGGTGTCGTCACCCTCCGTCTGCGCCGCTGCGCGAGGTGCAACGAGAAGCGCGCAGGAGACGATGGTTCCGGCGATGGATTGGAGGGGACCCCGTTTCACGGCAGCGGCAAGATAGACCCATCGCGCGGCACCGGGAAGGCTTTTCGGCGAGCGTCCCCTGCCGCTCTGCCGCTCTGCCGCTTTGCCAGCACGGGGGTCCGCACGTGGGCTTTCGCTCATGGGTTCAGGCGGCGAGCAGCCGGCGCGCGCCGGGACGTCAGTTCGCTTTCGCGGTCGTCGGGGCGCGCGCGCGTCGTACCTCGCGCAGCCCAGTCGCGTTCAGCGCCGACGGCGAGCCAACTCAGCTGAACGCGGAGTTTGCCGGCGGTGACGTCGATGCACTGCGTCCCGTTCCAGTTTTTTGGATCGGGCACCGAGAGCGCGGACTGCCCCTCGAGCTTTCGAAGCGTGTCCTCTGCGCCCGTCAGCGCGAGGATGCCGAGACCGGACAGAACCGAAACGATGCCGCTCGGGATGTACGGCGCAATGACGGCGCGTAGATTAGTACTGAGATCGGCGGCTTGGCGGCCTACCCAGCGCACGTCTTCGAGCGTGTTCAAGAGCAGGGCCGAGGGCTCGGTAAGCTCGGCGGGAGAAGAACGCAACGAGAGGATCGCTGCTTCGGTCCAGCCGGTCTCGACGAAGCTCGGTACCGCCGCCGTGTTTCGCGTTTCCTCGTCGCCCTTTTTGCGCGGCCGGCTCTTGCGCATGATGAGCACGTCGTCCGTGGGCAGCGCTCGCGGCACGGTGACTCGAACCGGGCGCTTGAAGCCTCGCGGATCGCCGATTTGGCCGGTGGCCACGGCGTACGCGAGCGTTTCCGCCGAGGCGACGACGAAGCGCCGCTCGGCTCCGACCTTCGGCTCCGGATCGAACGAGCGCAGTGAAGTTCCCTGAGACTCGGGAGGGTAGAGCTCGCCGGTGATGAGCCGCTGATCGGGTTCGAGCAGGCGCGCACCGGTCGCGATCAGATCGACCAACGCTCCCGATTGGGCCAAGACCTCGAGCGCTTGCCGGGAGGGCGGAGCCAAGAGGAAGTCGAGGCCCGGCGGCACGCGCTTGCTCTTCAAGAGGGCGGCTGCCGCGAGCAGATCCCTGAGTGGAGCCCCGCTGTCACCGCCGAGCACGACCTGGGTAACCGGCCTTCCGGCGAGCTCGCGAACGGGCCGCACGCTACCGTCGCGGTCCATGAGCAGCGGATCGACGGCCGACAGATCGACGGTGAGGACGTCGTCGCAGGGCGCGCCCGGGTCCGGCAAAAGCGAGCGATGCGCCTTGGAGCGGCGCTGGTCGCGGAGGTAAACTTCCGTCTTTTCGTCGCTGACGAACACGGCTCCCGCGGCGCCGAGCTGAGGAGCGAGCG
>DASWGX010000491.1:0-4860 GCA_036393455.1 Polyangiaceae bacterium | reverse complement strand
AACGAGCTCCGCGTCCGGCGCCGACCGAGCGATCGCTTCGAGCCGCCTCAGGTCCTCGTCGAGCCGTCGGCCGCCGACTTTGACCTTGAGACGCGAAAAGCCCATCTCGAGTGCCCGGGCCGCGGCCCGCTCGGCGTCGGACTCCGTTCCGGTCGGGATCGTGATGTCGCTCTCGAGCGTGGCTTCGGTGGCGCCGAAGTACTCCCAGAGCGATCGGCCGGCGAGCTTGCAGCAGGCATCGAGGACGGCCATCTCGAGCGCGGCGAGGGCGCTCGGGCTTGGTGATAGCGCGGCCCGGGCCGGGGTGGCGAGGGCGCGAAAGTCGTCGCGCTCGCAAGAGGGCAGTTCGCTCGCGAACGTGCCGGCGGCGGCGCGCAAGGCCGCGAGCGCCCGCTCCTGGGTATCGCCGTTGACCGCGGGAAACGGGGCCGCTTCGCCGAGCCCCGTCACGCCTTCGTCGAGCTCGATCATGACGAGGACGTTGTTCGCCGTGGCCTGAGCGCCGGTCGCGATGCCGAACGGCACCACGAGCTCGATGTTCCAGGGGCGGGCTTCGAGCCGGGTGATGCGTGTCATTCGCGCGGGCGCTAGGCTAGCCGGCGTGCAGGCTTTTGTCGCCGTCTTGTGCGCGGGCCGGCCCGTGCCGGAGGTCGAGCGTCGCCGCGGGGGCTTCGACGCCCTGTTGACCGCGCTCTGCCCCGAGGCATGGCGCTCCGCGTTCGTCGGGATCGACGTTACCGAGAGCGCGGCGTCGTTGCCGTCCCTGTCCGAGGTCTCCGCGCTGGTCGTTACCGGCTCAGCGGCGAGCGTTACGGAGCGGACAGCGTGGATGCTCCGTGTAGAGGAGTACCTCAAGCGGGCGGTCGAGGCGCGCTTGCCCGTGCTCGGCGTGTGCTTCGGGCATCAGATGCTGGCTCAGGCGCTCGGCGGGCGCGCGGCGAAAAACCCGAGAGGTCGCGAAATCGGCACGGTGCTGTTCGAGCCCAGCGAAAAGGACGGTGTCATCGGCCGCGCCGAACCGTTCGCCGTCAACATGACGCACGTCGACTCAGCCGTGGAGCTGCCTTCGGGAGCCCGCGTGCTCGGCCGGACCGCGCTCGAACCCCACGCGGCGATAAGGTTCGCGGAGAACGCCTACGGGGTCCAGTACCACCCCGAGCTCGACGGCGAGTCGATGCGCCTTTACATCGGCGCGCGAAAAGCCCAGCTCGATTTCGAGGGTTTCGACGTGGAGGCGCTCACGCGCTCCGCGAGCGACACGCCCGAGGCCGCCTCGGTCGTCGCGCGCTTCGCCGAGCTCGTCCCGAGCCTCGACTGGGCTCGGCGAGTGCGCTAAACGCGGGGCGCACGCCTCGGTTCCACCATGGGTTTTTCTTGCGGTATCGTCGGGCTTCCCAACGTCGGGAAGAGCACGCTGTTCAACGCGCTGTCCAGCGGCACCGCGGAGGCGCAAAACTTCCCCTTTTGCACCATCGAGCCGAACGTCGGCATCGTCGCCGTGCCCGATCCGCGCCTGGACGCCCTCTCCGCCATCTACGAGCCGGAGAAGAAGACGCCCACGGCCATCCGCTTCGTGGACATCGCCGGGCTGGTACGGGGCGCGTCGAAGGGCGAGGGACTCGGCAATCAATTCTTGTCCCACATCCGCGAGGTCGAAGCGGTCGCCCACGTCGTGCGCTGTTTCGACGACGACAACGTGACGCACGTCGAAGGACGCGTCGATCCCGTCGCCGACGTGGCAACGATTCAAACCGAGCTCATCTTGCGCGACCTCGACAGCGTCTCGAAGCGTCTCGAGCGCGCCCGCAAGCAGAGCAAGGGCGGGGACCCGGCCGAGCGTCTCGCCGCCGCTTTCTGCGAGCGGCTGCTCGGCTGGCTCGACCAGGGCAAAGTGGCGCGCGCGCTCGAAGCGGACGAAAAGGAACGCGAAGTGCTGCGCGAGCTCTGCCTCTTGACCGACAAGCCCGTCTTCTACGTCGCCAACGTCGGAGAAGCGTCGCTTTCCCGCTTGGACGGGGACGCCGCCTATCAGGCGTTGCTTTCACACGCGCGCGCCGAAGGGTCCGAAGTGGTGCCGATCTGCGCGGCGCTCGAGGCGCAAATCGCCGAGCTCGAGTCCGAGGAGCGTCCCGACTTCCTGGCGAGCGCGGGGCTTTCGGAGCCGAGCCTCCATTCGGTGATTCGCACCGGCTACCGGTTGCTCGGGTTGATCACGTTCTTGACCGCGGGCAAAAAGGAGTGCCGTGCGTGGACGGTGCAGCAGGGCGCCACCGCGCCGCAAGCGGCGGGCGTGATCCATACGGATTTCGAGCGCGGCTTCATCAAGGCGGAAGTGATCTGGTGGGAGGACTTGGTGGCGCTCGGCAGCGAAGCCAAGTGCCGCGAGGCGGGCAAGCTGCACATCGAGGGCAAGGACTACGTCGTTCGCGACGGCGACGTCATGCACTTCCGCTTCAACGTCTGAGCCCCGGCGTCGACCCTGAAATTTCGCGCCCTTCCAAACACCTACCGAAGGCTCTCACGAAGACGCTAGATTGCAAAGCCGGGCGCGGGAGCGCGAGATCGACGGCATGCAGCCCTCCGCGTTCGTACCGGAAATCTATGCCATCGACTTCGGCACCACGAACTCGTTGCTCGCGGCCGCGAACCGCTCGAGCACCCAAGCCGCGCTCAGCATCGACCCCGGCGTCCCGGACCCGACGGTGTTCCGCAGCATCCTCTATTTCGACGGCGAGGGAGCGTGCTGGTTCGGAGCCGAGGCTTTGAAGCGCTACGCGGAGCAGGGGATGCAAGCTATCCCGGAATCGAGATCGAACAAGCACTCACGCTCGAAGAGTTCGAAGCGGCGAGCCGCGACGAAGTGACGCGCATCGTCGCGGCTCTCGACGCCACGCTCGAAGCAGGAGGGGTGCGAGCGTCCGAGGTCGAGATCGTGTGCGTCACCGGCGGCAGCGCCCGGGTTCCCCGCATCGCGCGCGCGCTCAGGGAGCGCTTCGCCGGAGCCGAATTTCACGCGCTCCGGAGCTTCCACGCCGTCGTGGAAGGTCTCGCGGAGAGAGCTCGGGCCGAGCTCTCCTAGTGGGACCCGGATGTGCATCGCCGTCAGCACCTCGCAACCGACGCTGACGATGCTGGCGCCGCGCATCGATCGGCTCTGCCGTATACGGACCGTCACCGGCCGTTCAGGTGCAGGTCGATCACTTCGGCGAGCTCGACGCCGTCGCTGCCTTGCACGAAGACACGGGCCTTTTCGCGCTCGCAGCCGGCGAGCGTGCAGCGGGGTACGTCTTCGTAGTCGAGCTCGATGGCAAGCACGCCATGGTCGGCGAGCGACGAGAGCTCACCGGCGTCGGAGCGACGGTTCTGGTTGCCGTCACGCCAGATCAAGAGCTCCGCGAATCTCGAGTCCGCCGCGGTGATGAAGCCGTCGGCGTCATCGTCGAGCGCGGCGAGCGCGGAGAAGCCGTTCGCCGCTCGTTCGCCCGAGCCGATGCGCGTCATCGACCCGAACAACTCCGCCCCGTCGTCGATACGACCGTTACCGTCGCGGTCGAGGGCGAGCCACGGCGTTCCCGCGCCGACCCACGCGGTTCTGACCGGCCTTTCGCCGCCGAAGACGTCGAAATAGCCTTCGGCTTCGGTGAAGCGGACCGGCTCTCGGTCGAAGGAAAGCACGAGCGGGGTACTGGAGCCGCCCTGCGTGCACTCCGTCAGAACCAAGCCTTCGGCACCGATGTCGCAGAAGCTCGCGCCGTCGAGGCCGGTCACGGTCTTGCACGGGACCCAATCGCCGTAGGTGTCGCACTCGTCGATCGGTTCCGTTTCTTCCGGAGTGGACCGGGTGGTGCCGTCTTCACCTCCCGAACACGCCCAGACCCCCACGACCAGGAACGCTGCGAATACTTTTGCCATACGCCAGCCCAGAGCAACCACCGTGCCGGTCGCAGTCCGGCGCATTGGGGGCGTCCGCCGGCCATTTTCAGCGGCGCCGGCTGCGCCAGAATGAGCCAGCTCGTGCCCGGGACGGCGACGGATGTCACTGGCTGCGCCGCGCAGGGGCACCGCGGCCGAGCCGCGTCCCCGCGCCCCCGGGGGGCGCGGGCCGCGACGACGGGTTCCGCGCCGCCAAAGAAGGGACTACGCTTCCCCCATGCCCGTCGTTACCTTGAATCTTCGCGACTTGCGCAGCGGCGAGCGCATGCTCGCGGAGTTCGAAACGTTGGACAGTTGTGCCGATTGGTTGCGGGAGCGACCGCAGTTCGTGGACGTGCTCGGTCCCACGGACGAGAACATCTCGCGCGACGTCGACCGAATGTTGCGCGCGGCCTTGCGACCATTCGACGCCGAAGAAAAGGCGCTGATGCAAGCGCAGCGACGCAAGCACGAGGCCGAGGTCGAAGCCTTGGCTCGGCGCGAAGCGGAGAAGCACGCCGCGGCCAGGGCCGCCCAGGACGAGAGCATGTCCGAGCTCGGTCCCAACGACGAAATGCGGGTCCACTGGGAGCGCGGCGGTGAAGTCGCGAACGCAGAACCGCTCGATCCGCGACCGGTGCCAGCCGTGGTCGTACGCGCCGTCGCCGAGTGGGTCGCCGAGCGCGACACGTGGGTCCATCCGCGCGGTCAAATCGTGAAGGCCGCGACCTTGACGGTGTGGCCCGGAGAACTGCCGGACGGTCAAGAGCGCGTGCAACCGGGGGGCCAGTTCGAGGTGGATTCTCTTTAGCGTTCTTAGGGCGGAACTCTGATTGCATTTGAGTCAAGTTTGGCGAGCGGCGATTACGCGGCAAGTTTCGCCTGGTCGCACCACTGCTCGATCGCCATTTCGAGCTTGTCGAAGGTGCGCCTCAAGGTCGAGTTCGG
>DASWGX010000490.1:0-10436 GCA_036393455.1 Polyangiaceae bacterium | reverse complement strand
CTCGGCGACGAGCGCCCGGGGGATCTCCCGCACGACGTAGCCGATGTCCCGGTGCAGCGCGCGCAGCCAGGGGCGCCAGGTCACACGGCGGCGTCTGCGCTGCCGGGTCGCCGGAAGGAAGGATGGAGCCTGAGCCGCGCTTTGGGCGCTTTCGGTCGTCGGGGAGTTCGCTGCCACGGCGTTCGGCGGTTCCGCCTCAGGAGTATCGCTCTTCGCGCCAGGGATCGGCGTGGTTGTTGTAGCCGCGCGTTTCCCAATAACCGGGCTCGTCGCGGCTCACGAAGCGAATGCCCGTCAACCACTTGGCGCTCTTCCAGAAGTAAAGGTCCGGTATCACGGCGCGCACGGGGGCTCCGTGCGCCCGCGGCAGCGCCCGGTCGTCGAGCTTGTGTGCGACGAGCACGTTCGGCCTGAGGGCGTCGCGAAGCGAGACGTTCGACGTATAGCCGTGCGCCGCCTCGAAGATGACGTAGCGAGCGGTCTTCTTGAGCTTCGCCCGCTCAGCCAGGCGCCGCAGGCTCACGCCCTCGAAGCCGGCGCTGATGACGGACCAGCCCGTCACGCAGTGGACGTCGACGACGAACTCCTTTTCCGTCAGCTTGACGAGCTCCGCGAAGCTCAACGAGTACGGCTTTTCCACCTCGCCGTGCACGCGCAGGCGGAAATTGCCCGGGCTCGGGTTGCCCTCGTCTCCGCCCATCGGTTTGAGCCGCGTGATGACGCGTTGCCCGGGAGGCAGCCGCGGACGACCGTCGGGACGCGACTGCGCGCGGGCTTCGCGCGTGAGCCCGTCGTCGAGAGCGTAGGCGGCGCCCAGGACGACGAGCGTCGTCCCGGCTGCGGCGCTCTTGATGAACCGGCGCCGCTCTCTGAGGTTCACGAGAGACGCTTCCTTGTCGACGCCTGTGCCCGCCCCGCGCTCTCGCTTCTCGCTCGCTGGCGGCGCTGTGGCTCCAGAACCTGGCGGATCCCGGTGTTGCATCGGTGCCTTGAATACGGAAGCTCTACGCATCGGTTACACGGGCGAGTTTCGCACCCTCTACACAAAGGGCCAGTCGATACAAGGGCCAGTCGATGCAAGGGCACCCGACTCCTTCCTGGGCCGCGCCCACGCCCGGCCCCATCCACCGATCGAGACTGGCCGCCGCCGGGAGGGACTTGCCCCGGCGCCGGGCCAGCTAGCTCATGCTGCGCTCGCGTGGCATGCTCCGCTTGCTTCCCGCGGCGGCTTCGAGCTCGCCCCGGAGCCTGCCCCTAACCATGTGCCGACTCTTCGGCTTCCGCTCCGTCATTCCGAGTCAGGTCCATCGCTCGCTCTTGGCTGCGGAAAACGCGTTGGGAGTGCAGAGCAACGAGCATCCCGACGGCTGGGGTGTCGCCTTCTACGTCGACGACGCCCCGCACGTGACACGGAGCCCCACGACGGCCCTGGGCGACACGCTGTTCCACCGTCTGAGCGGCGTCGTCTCGTCGGAGACGGTGCTGGCGCACGTGCGCAAGGCGACGCGCGGCAACAACAGCGTACTCAATTGTCATCCGTTTCAGTACGGGCGTTGGGTGTTCGCGCACAACGGAGACGTACCCGACTTGGAAAGTCGGCGCGCGGCGCTCGTCGCCGAGGTCACGCCCCGACTGCGGCGCTTCGTGCTGGGCGAAACGGACAGCGAGCTCTTGTTTTTCATCTTCCTTTCCCGACTCGAGGCTTACGGTCCGCTGGGACGCCGTCACTCCGTGGCCGACGCGGCCATGGCGCTGCGCGGCGCGCTCCGGCGCGTGCGCGAGCTCTGCGGCGGTCCCGACTTGTTTCTGACTTGCATCGCCACCGACGGCCACACGCTGGTCGCGGCTCACGGCGGTAAGGAACTCTTCGTGTCCACCCACAAGACGCGCTGCTCGGACCGCGACCATTGTCCGAGCTTGTCCACCGAGTGCGAAGCGCCGTCGGCGACGGGGTTCGTCAATCATTTCATCCTGTCGAGCGAGCCGCTGCAGGGAGAAAACGTGTGGCAGGCCCTCGAGCCCGGCGACATCGTCGGCGTCGACTGGCGGATGCAAGTGCATCGGTCGCATCTCGAGCGACCCGCGCTCGCCGTCGCCCTTTAGCCGCCGGGGCCGGACGGCGCGCTTCAGGCCATGAAAATACCGGCGACACAGGCGGTCATGAAGGCCGCGAGCGAGCCACCTATCATCGCGCGCAGGGCAAGCGAGGCCAGATCGGCGGACCGGCTCGGCGCAATGCCGCCGATGCCGCCGAGCTGCACGCCGATGCTCGCGAAGTTGGCGAAGCCGCACAGGGCGTAGCTGGCGATGACGGCCGAGCGCGGGCTCAGCGGCGCCGGCTGCGAGCCGAGCAAGGCGCCCAAATGGGAGTAGGCGACGAACTCGGTGAGCACGAGCTTTTCGCCGAGCAAACGCCCGACCAGGTTGCAGTCCTCCGGTGAGACGCCCATCGCGAAGGCGAAGGGGACGAACAACCACCCGAGCAATCGGGACAAGCTGAGTGGCTCCGCGCCCGCCGGCACCAGTGAGAGAACGGAGTCGACCAGGGCGATCAGCCCCACGAACGCGATCAGCATGGCACCGACGTTGAGCGCCAGCTTGGCCCCGTCGGTGGCTCCGCGCGCCGCGGCGTCGAACAGATTCCGGTGAGGGCTTTCGAGATCGAGCACGGGCGCGCCGGCCGTTTCCGGCTCTTCGCGTTCCGGAACCAAGATTTTCGCCACCGCGAGCGACGCGGGCGCCGAGAGCAGCGACGCGGTGACGAGGTGACCCGCGATGCCCGGGACATGCCCGAGGAAGCTCACGTATGCCGCCATCACGCCGCCGGCGACCGTGGCGAAGCCGGCCGTCATGACGGTGCAGAGCTCGGAGCGCGTCATCTTTTCGATGTAGGGGCGAACCGCGAGCGGCGCTTCCACCTGCCCGACGAAGACGTTCGCGGCCGTGGCCAGCGATTCTGCGCCGCTCGTGCCGAGCGTTCGTTGCATCAGCCAGGCAATGCTCCACACGATCCGCTGCATGACGCCGTAGTGGTAGAGCACCGCCATCAAGCTCGAGAAAAAGACGATGGTGGGCAGGACCCAGAAAGCCAGCGTTTTCAGCGGCGGGGAGACACGGCCGGCGAACGTCTCGGGCTGTCCGTCCAGCCCCAGGATCTGGTGAGGCTCGATGCTCCCGAACACGAACGAGGTGCCGGCCTCGGCGAAGGAGAGCAGCCGCTTGATGCCGTGATCGACGAGGTCGAAAAACAACCCCTGCAACGTCGGCGTGAGGATCAGAAACCCGAGCCCGAGCTGGAGGGCGGTACCCCAGAGGACGGGACGCAGCCGCACCGAACGTCTATCGACGCTGAAGAGCCAGGCCACGCCCAGCATGAAGAACAACCCGAGTAGGGAGACGCCGCGCAGCGTGAGGGAAGAAGCTTCCATTTTTCTACGCCGGCGCTGCCCGCGAAAGCGCTCGACGTTCCCTCAGAAGCTCCGGTCGAGCAGGACCTCGGGAAGCAGCTTGCTCGGGCGTTCCCCTGCCGTAAGCCAGAGTTGGTGGGCCGCTCGCGTGGCGGCGATGTGGAGCAGGTGGCGCGACTCGTCGTCGCACGGGTAGCTCGATTCGTTGACGTCGACCACGATCACGTAGTCGAACTCGAGGCCCTTGACCTGGTGCACGTTGGTGACGTCGACGCCCGGCTTGAACGGAAAATCCTGATCGACGATGCGCCGCACCCGCGGCACCTCACCCCGGGTCAGCGCATCGTAGTAGAGGTCGGCCTGTTGCGGGTAGCGCGCCACCACGGCTACCGAGGCGCGCGGTTCGCCTTGCAATAGCGTCCTGAGCGCGTCCGCGAGAAAGCCTGCGGCGTCCCCGCTGTCGGAAAACTGGAACAGCTCGACCGGAGCTCCGTCTCGCGTCGGCACCGGAGCGTCCGCGGGAGCGAGCGGGCCGAGCACGCTCTGAGCCAGCTCGATGATGGGACGCGTCGAGCGGTAGCTCAGCTTGAGAGGCTCCACCTCGACGTGCGCAAGGCCGAGATCGAACAACACGGTCTGCCAGTCGGTGAAGCCGTTGTCCATGAGCAGTCGCTGCGCGACGTCGCCAGCCAGGGTGACGCTCTGGGCCTTGCTGACGGTTGCGAGGACGCTGTCGAGCTCCACCGGGCTCAGATCCTGCGCTTCGTCGACCAGCACGTGCTCGTAGACCAGGGCTTCCTTCCCGGTCGTGCCGCGCCGCAGCGGCCCGATGAGCTTCTGGTAGAGGCGCAGCAAGAGAGCGTCGTCTTCACGATCGAGGGTCGCGTGCTCATCGATCTCGCGACCGTCGATGCCCGCCAGGATCTCCCCGTCCTCCTCGGTGCGCGCGCTCTCGCGCGGGCGATCGCGCGGCGCTGGCTCCGAGCGTTCGGCGCGTTCTTCCGCCTCCGCCAGCGCGTCGGCGACCCGGCTCGCGCACCAGGCGTGCGCGCGGTAGAGGTCGTTGTCCGCGAAGGCGCCGGGTGCATGCCGCGCGAAGGCGGCGCCGAGGCGCGCGCGGTCGCTCAACATGTCGGCCCATGCGCCGGCGACGTCGCGCGCCGAACGCATGGCGCGGGAGGTGACGCGTTCGAGCCTCACGCGCGCGTCGACGGGCAGGGCGCGCCCCGGCTCGGTTTCGCCGAAGCGAGCCAGCGCGTGAAGGCGGTGCGCGACCGGTCGTCCCTCGGTGCCGCGCCATGCGGCGCCGGCGGCGTCACCGCCGTCGAGCCCGGCGACGGCTTCGGCGAGATCGCGTTCGACTCCGCTGCAGAGCTCGGCGGCGTAGTCGTCCATGTAGCGCAACATCGCCGGGTGCTTTTTGAGCCGGGACACCGTGCTCGGCACGTCGGAGGTGTAGCGCCGCGGCAGGCGAGGGAAGTGCACCGAACGCAGCCGCGCGGCCCAGTCCTCGTACGCTCGAATCGCCACACCGTGAATGCCGAGCGCCGGTAGAACCTGCGAGATGTAGCGGGCGAGCGCGGTGTTGAAAACGACGACCAGCATCCGATCGGGCCGAAAGCGGCGGGGGTCCTGAAAGGCCAGATAGGCCATGCGGTGCAGCCCAATCGTGGTTTTTCCGCTTCCCGCACCGCCCTGGATGACGACCAGGCCCGAGTCGGGGCGCGTGATGAGCTCGAATTGCCGCTGATCGATGAGCGGCGTGATCTCTTTGAGCTGCTTGCTATCGCTGTCGGTGAGCTCCTCGCCGACGCCGAGCCGGCCTGGTCGCTGGTGCCTTTCGGCGCGGATCGCGCTGCCTTGGCCGCCGCTCAGACGCGCCGCATCGGTGTCGAGCCTGCGCCAGACGCCGGAACGCGCGCGCGCGAAGCTGCCCTGCGGGGCCGCGATGCGCCGCAGCACGCCGTCGGTGATGACGACACTGCGACGAGTCAGCACCTGGCCGTTCACCTCGCGGTCGCCGAAGACCTCGTCGTACTCCTCGCCCTCGTCGTACCGATAAAACAAACGGCTGACCGGTGCGTCGCGCCAGTCGACGATGCGAAGCCCCGCGGAAGTGTCGAGGTACGTCGTCCGCCCGATCAGCACTTCGCGGCGGCGCGAGCCTTCTTCCAGCACCAGCCGGCCGAAGTACGGCGAACGGGGGTCGACGACGCCTTCGGTCATCTCGCGCTGGCGCGCCGCGAGACCCTGCAGGCGGGCCATCTGCTCGAGCAGCGGCGGGACATCCTCGAGGCGCGCCCCGGCGATCTCGTCGCGCAGCGCCAACATCTGGCTATCGTAGTCGACGAGAGTCCTCCGCGCGGCCCGACCCGCGCGCTGTTCGAGGTGCTCGCGCACTCGCGCGAGGCAGCGCTCTTCCTCGGCTACGATTCGTTCGAGCTCGGCGTCCTGTGCCGCTCGTTCGGTGCTGATAGCTTCCTGATTCAACGCGGGGCGGCATATAGCATGCCGTGACGGACCCTCACCCCGTCAAGCCGTGTCCTCTGACTTCTGACCGTCGGCGGTCTGGGCGCCGGAGCTCCGATCGACGCCGGCTTGCATGCCGTGTTGCAGCTCGATACCAGGCCCGGAGCCCGAGGCGGCGATTTCGCCGGCCTGGGCGGCGTTGTCCACGGCGGGCAGCCCGGGGCCGACCGTTCCGAGCTCCACGCGCAGGGCGCGTCGGAGCGCGCGCTCCAGCGGAGCGAGCTTGCTCCGCGCTGCCAAGAGCTCGATCTCGAGCTCGCCCGAGCCCTCGATACCGATGGCGACGGGCTCGGTGTCGGTCCTGACGACGACCCGCTTGACCTGTTGCGTGTACCCTCGGTCGAGCGCTACCGCGACGCGCAAGATGCCCGACAGCACGTTCACCACGCGGCGCTCCGTCCGGCCGAGGGCGCGGAAGCTGCGATGACTTTTTTTCGGACGCGCGCCCCGGTGGTACCGCACGATGAGGCCGAGCAGCGTGATCTCGAGCTCGGTGAAGCCGGAGAGCGCGGAATTCGTGATGATGTACTCGGCATGCCGCTCGCGACCCTCGTAACGGATATGCCGGCCGATGCCGAACAAGAGCGCGGAATAGTCGAGCAGCTCGCGCTCGGGCGAACCGAGGCCGTGCAGGGCAGCGAGGCCGTCGAACAACTCGAGCGCGAGCCGCGCCACGTGCTGCTCTCGCGGATCGTCACGGCCAGAGCGACGCGCCAGCTCGATGATGCTGCGCCGCCGGGGGTCGCCTATCAACCGGACGCCGTGCTCGTCCGCCGGGTGACGCTCGAGGTAATCCCAGACCACGCCCTCGCGCAGCGAAGCATCGCAGAGCGTCAGCTCGTCGGCGCCGACCAGAGCGAGCAGGCGCGTCGCCAGCACGGCGCCGAGGTGAATGGCGTCCGCCCGTGCTTCGCCGACGCGGTCGACCTCGGCCCGCTCCGCGGGAGTCATCGCGGCGAGCTCCTTGGCCAGAGCCGCCAGATTCTTCAGCGACACGGTCTGGGCGTTCAGGGAGCGCCAAGGCGTGCCCTTGGCGCGCAAGTGCGCGGCTTCTCCGACGGTTCGAAGCGTGCCGCTGGTGCCGACGACTTGATCGAAACCGAGGCTCTTGATGCGCCGAACGGCCGCTTCGAGGACGCCTTCGATGTAGCCCTCGAGCGAGGTGACCTCTTTCGACCCGAGCGGATCGGGGCTTTTGACGCGGGCGAGCAACCGCTGCACGCCGAGCCGCAGGCTGTCGGCAAAGAGCAGCTGCTCGCTCTGCCCGACGGCGAGCTCGACGCTTCCGCCGCCGATGTCGACCACCAGGCAACGGCGCTGGGCGAGGTCGAGAGAACGGCGCACCGCGAGGAAGATGAGGCGCGCTTCTTCGAACCCCGAAATCACCTTGGGCGAAACGCCGGTCTGACGCCGAATCTCGTCCACGAAAGCGCCACCGTTCTCCGCCTCGCGCGTGGCGCTGGTGGCCACCGCGAGGATCTCGTCGACGCCGCGGCTCTGGGCGAGCTTCACGTAGCGCCGCACGACGTCGATTCCCTCCGCGAAAGCGCGTTCGGTGAGCCCGCCGGACTCGAACAGCCCGGCTCCGAGCTTGACCATCGCCTTGTCGCGGTCGATGACTTGAACACCGCCGCGCCCGCGGGCCTCGACGATCACCATGTGGATCGAGTTGGTCCCGATATCGAGCGAGGCGAGTCTCACGCCGTTTCCCCCAGCGTTCGCGCGAGGAAAGGTCCGAGCGCGGTCGTTGCGCCCCCGGGAATGCCGTGGCCGCCGTTGAAAGCCAAGAACTCTACGGAGAGCCCCGCTTCGGTCAGCGCGTCGCGCAGCAGCTCGGCTCCGGCGAACGGCAAGATGGGATCGGCGCGGCCGTGGCTTTGCAGCACCGAAAGCCCCGCGCGAAGCGGTGCCGTACGGCGCCATTCGGTCAAGGCCACCGGCGCCGCGCTGAGCAGCACGAGCCCGGCCAGGGGCCGCCGCGACCGCAGTGCGGCGTCGCACGCCACCATCGCTCCTTGGGAGAAACCCCCGAGCACGACGCGTTCCGGAGCGACGCGGTAGCGCTCGCTGAGCTCGTCGAGCAATCGCAGCACGGCCTCGCGCGCCTCGTCGAGGCCGGCGGGGATCTCGCTCGCGGCGGCCAGCGCCGAGTCGGGGCCGCGCGCCAGCCGCTCCTGGAGCGCCATGACGTCGAGGTGCCACCAGGCGCGGCCGCTCATGCCGGGGAACCCGAGGTCTACCGTGAGCGGAGCTTCGGGAAAAACGAAGCGGAGCGACGCGGGCGCCTCCACCTGGCGCCAGAGCGGCACGAGGTCGGTCCCCGGCGCGCCGTAGCCATGGAGCAGAACCAGAGCCGGCCCCTCGCCGCCGCCCTCGCGATCGTCACCGCCGGCGATGCGCACGCCGAGCCCGCCGAGCACGTCCTCTTTCAAGCGAACCTCGCGCGGTACCTCGCGCGGTACAAAGGGGCGGAAGTGAGGCGGTCGCTCATCGTCGCGTCAGGGATCTAGTCTCACCGGGCCGTGACGCGCAAGCCGCCCGACTCGGTATCGAATGCGTGCGCGGGCGGTTTGTGTGTAGCATCCGCTCCGTGGATCCTCGAGACTGGGCGGCGGATCGGAGCCTGACCTCCGGGCTCGTGGCAAAGGTCGTAAGCGAGCAGTCTCCGGCATTGCGCGGTGCGGAGCTCCGCCCGTTCAACGCCGGGTGGGATAGGGGGTTTGCCGAGATGGTCCTCGCTGAAGTCCCATGACGGACGGTGCGGTCGAGGCACAGAGCCGCGAGTTTGCCGCGCTTCTCGGCAAGGCTCGACGCATCTTCGTGTTCACCGGCGCCGGCGTTTCCACCGCGAGCAAGATCCGCGACTACCGCGGGCCGAACGGCGCGTACCGAACGCGCGACCCCGTCTACTACCACGAGTTCGTCGCCGACGAACGGCGGCGGCGCGACTACTGGGAGGAGAAGCTCGAGAGCTGGCCGGCATTTCGCGACGCCGAACCGAACGCCACCCACGCGGCGATCGTCGAGCTCGAACGCGCCGGACGTCTCGGGTGTTGCGTCACCCAGAACGTCGACGGGCTGCATCGCAAGGCGGGCACCAGCGCGGCGAAATTGATCGAGCTTCACGGCACGGGGCGCGAAGTGGAATGCATAAAGTGTGGCTTACGTGAAACGCCGGACCGCGTCATGGAGGCCTTCGCGGCGACGCGCGAGCCGCCGCGGTGCGAGGAGTGTGACGCGCTCTTGAAACCCGCCGTGGTCATGTTCGGTCAACCGCTCGACGTCGAAGCGCTGCGTCACGCGGAACGCGCGAGCGCGGCCGCCGACCTCGTGCTGGCGCTCGGGACTTCGCTCGTCGTGACCCCGGCCGCGGACCTGCCGCTGGTCGGCGTCTCGCGCGGGGCTCCCTATGTCATCGTCAATCGCGGGGAAACTCCGCACGACGACCTGGCGACGCTTCGCATCGACGCGGACGTGACGGACGTATTTCCGCCGGCGGTGGCGAGCCTCGGGCGCTGAGCGGGGGGGCGCCCCTTAGACGCACTTCGCGATCGCCGCTTCCAGACGCCGGACGCCTTCCTCGATCGCTTCGGGACGGACCGCGAGCGTGGGACGAAAGCGCACCGCGCGCTCTCCGCTCGGCAGCACGATCATCTCGTCTTCGAAACACTGGCGTACGATGCGATTGCGGAGCTCCGTGCTTTCGACGTCGATGGCGCACATCAAGCCGCGGCCGCGCGCGTTCGTGAGCTTGCCGTCGAAGCGGCGCTCTATTTGCGAAAGACCGCGGAGCAGCTCGTCGCCGCGCGCCGCAGCGTTGTTGATCAGGTCTTCGTTGACGATGATTTCGAGGATGCGCGTGGCGCGCACCATGTCGACCAGAGAGGCGCCCCAGGTGCTGCTGATGCGGCTCGGCAAGTGGAAAACGTGATCCTCGACGTCGTCGATGCGGCGGGAGACGAAAATACCTCCAACCTGCATCTTCTTGGCAAAACACAGCACGTCCGGAACGACGTCGAAATGCTCGAAGGCCCACCATTTGCCGGTGAGCCCGATGCCGGTCTGCACCTCGTCGAAAATCAGCAAAGCTTCGCGCTCGTGGCTGAGCCGCGCGAGCTCGCGCAAGAACTCCGCGCGAAAGTGATTGTCGCCGCCTTCGCCCTGAATCGGCTCGATCAGGATCGCCGCGATTTCGTCCGGACGCTCCTCGAACGCGCGCTCGACGAGGGCCAGGGCGTGTCGCTCCGCTTCCGCAGTCGCGGCGAGGTTCTCGGCGTCGAGCGGAAAGCGGATGGCCGGTGACGGCACGCGCGGCCAGTCGAACTTGGGAAAGTGCAGCGTCTTACGCGGATCGGTATTGGTGACGCTGAGGGTGTAGCCCGCGCGGCCGTGAAACGCGCGCTCGAAGTGCAGGATTTGCGAGCCCCCCGGGAGTTTGCCTCTGGCCAGATTCTTCCTGGCCTTCCAGTCGAACGCGACCTTCATCGCATTTTCGACGGC
>DASWGX010000489.1:0-16572 GCA_036393455.1 Polyangiaceae bacterium | reverse complement strand
GAGGTCTCCCAGCACGACCACCTTGGCCCGGCGAGCGGCAGCGCGAAGGCTCTCCACGAACCCCGCGATCACCCCGGCCTGAGCGACGCGCCGCGCTTCGGTCACCAGCAGCGGTGGCTGAAAGCGGCCGAAAAGCGGCTGATCGCCGCCCTTGGAGTTGAAGTGATTCGCGATGACGAACAGCGTTTGCCCACGGAAACTGAACTCGCCGGCCAGCGGCTTGCGGCTATTTTCGAAGGCCGGGTTTTCGGGGTCGATGCGCCCCGGACTGAACCTGAGCGCCGTCGTCGCGCAGGACCCCGTAACATCGTTCGCGGTGAGCGCCGTCGCGCCCGGTCGATCGACGAAGGACAGCCCTCGATCGACGCGAAACAAGAACGCGACGCGGATGTTTCCGCCGGGCTGACCGCCGTCCTGGCCGTCGACCGGTGCAACCTCGCGAAACTCGTAAGTCGGTCCACCGGCGGCCACGATCGCCGCAACGAGCTCGGTGAGCGTCTGCGTGGCATCCACCACACCGTCACTGGTCGGGCCGCTGTTGTCTTGAACCTCCTCGAGCGACAACAGATCCGGAGCCGCGAGATTGTTCACGACGATGCTCGCCAGCGCCGCGAACTTGGAGGCCGGGGCGAGCGGACTCAAGTTTTCCACGTTGAACGTCGCGACGTCGAGCTCTTCGTCGCTCTTGGATCCCAAGCACAGTGTTTCCGGCTCGAGGCCTCCCGCGACGGCCTCGAGCGGTTCGGTGTTGAGCAGCTTGAAGTTGCCGAAGCTGTAGCTGAGAACGCCGATCACGGGCGCGGCGAACGAGTCGCCGACGTCGAGCGCCGGCTCGGCGGACACGAGTTCGTCGTCGATCAGGATCCGTTCCGGATTGAAGTCGTTCGGGCGGACGATGAGGCCTCCGCGCGGCGTGAAAGCGCCGGCGCCCCGGCCGGCGTCGCCGACGATGGCGATCTCGCCGAAGCCGTTGGTGGGACTGACGGCGAGGGCGTCGTTCACCTGAACCCGCATCGCTTCCAAGGATTCGTAAAAATCGATGCCGTCGTTCTGGGGATCGAACACGGTCTCGCCGAAGACTTCCACGCTGCCCGACGTGTCGTCGTCGATGACGGGGCTCGGAGGCCTGCGACCTCCCCTACCCCGGCCAATGACAGTCGGCGGCGGAAGAGCATTGCCTTGCGAAAGCACGACCACCCGATTCGGCGTCGTGATTTCGGTCGTCGTGAGGTTGGCAAATGCACTGCTCGACACCGCGCAGCTCGGGAAGCAGCCGCTGCGAAACTCGAGCACCGGGCCTGCAACCTCGACTTCGTCGCCGACGACAACGCCCGGCGCGGAGCCGGTGAAGACGAATAGCGCGTCGCTGGTGCGAACGTCGCCGTCCGGCGTCGCTTCCTGAAAGTAAAAGCCGTTCCCGGCGTGCGCCGTGACGATGCCTCGCACGCCGCTGACGCTCCGCGTCTCGAGCGGCGAGCGGTGCGCCGCACCCTGGACCTGTGCGATCGTCGCCGGCAAGCGCACCTGGAAGGACACGACGAAGTCCGCGGGCAGCTGATCCGGGGGATCGTCCTCGTCTTGATCCGAGACCTCGGAGGCGACCACCGTCAGCGTGCAGCGGTCACCCTGATCAAACAACACGCTCGGCGTGAGCAAGAACGACGTAAGACCGCCGCCTTGCGCCAGGTCCACCGGCAGGCCCTCGCAGAGGAGGACGAACGCGCCCGACGCGACGTCGACCGGTTCGCTGAACTCCACGCTGATGGTCGCGTCCGGCGCTACCTCGAAGTCGCCGTTTTCCGGCGTCACGGCGACCACTAGCGGCGGCAGATCCGTAGCGCCGCCGACGAACGTCTGCCCGGTGTTGACGGCCCCGAAGGTGTTCGGTGTCGAAGGAGCGAAAGCGAAGTCCGCAAAGGCGGCGCCCGTCCCCACGAGCTGGAGCGAGTCGCCGAGCGGGCTGTTCGACTCTTCGATCACGCCGATGTCGGTGCTCGAAACGCCGTCCGCCGGGCCTCCGGTGCCGACGAACTCGCCTTCGTAGCTCAAGAACTGCGCGAGCACGCCGCCCGGAGCCACCAGCGCGATACCGTCGGGGGAGCCGTTCTGGATCCCGGCGCGCTCGAACGACAAGACGCCAAAGCCGCCTTCGAGGTTCGGGATGACTCCTTGGAGGTTGACGTTGTCGTAAACGGCACCGCCGTTGCCGTTGTAGAGTGCCACCGACCAACCGGACAGGTTCGTACCGGCCGGGCCCGCCACCTCGAACGCCTCGCCCGCGTCGGCTCCGGCGTTGTCGTAGTGAAGCTCGTTGATGAAGACCGCGGAAGTCCCGGTGAAGGCCGCGGACGTTCGCCGTGCGGGTTCTTCCATGACTCCGCTGCCGTCGCAGCCGGCGACCGAAAGCGCCGCCGAGAACAGCACCATGCGCGCGCCGTTCGCGCGCCGTTTCGCGGGCATAGGGTTTCGAGCGCTAGTATGGGGTCGCATGTTGTCTCCGATCGCGAAGCCGTCCAGCGAGCTCCGAGCGCCTGCCCCACACCCGGAGCCAGCGGGACGAAACCTCGGTTTTGCGGGGTGATCCTTGCTTCGACAGCGGCGGTGAAGGGTTGCGGCAGAGTCGACACGCCATCGAGCAGGCGCGCATGCTGCCGAAAGAAGGTGGCGATTGATTCGAGATTGCGAAACAAGCTCTCCCTGGCTTCGGGAAGAATCGGCGACGGAAGTCACGCGGTTGCCGCGCGCGAGGGCGAACGGCGCCCCGCCTGAGAATCCGAGGCAACTTCCGACGCAAAGCGTCGATGACGAACGCGTGGACGCGCCGCTCGAGCTCTTTTCCGTCGCGTGCTGAACGCCGCGGGAGCCGAGAGGGCGCGTTGTGCTACGCTGCCGGCGATGTTCGTCCGGCGCGGCTCTTGTTCGATCGCGGGCGTGCTCGTTCCCGCCCTGCTCATGGCGTGTGGGCCAACGGGAACCAACAAGCCGCTCCGTTCGCCGACGCGCGACTACCCGGCACCGCCCCCGACGACTTCCGACGGTCACACCGTCGGCGCAGACGGAAAGGACCCGGCGGACACGCTGGAGGAAGGCGCCACGCCTTCCGGACCGGCGCCCGGCTGGGAAATCGGTGAGGACGGCGTCGAGTACGATCCCGAACGCAGAACGGGCGGCGAGACCGAAGGGGAGGCCGAGGGCGAGCACTAGCCTCCGCAGCAACCGGCGGTGCTAGCCTCTCGCTCGTGTTCGAGCGGGTTCTCATTGCGAACCGCGGCGAGATCGCGGTGCGAATCGCGAGAACGTTGCGCGCGATGGGCATTGCACCCGTCGCCGTCTACGCAACTGACGATCGCGCCTCGCTCCATGTGCGAATCGCCGAGGCAGCGCACGCGCTCGACGGCGTCGAAATCGCCGAGACGTACCTTTGCATCGAGCAACTCGTCGACGTCGCGCGCCGAGCGGGCTGCCAGGCCGTGCACCCTGGCTACGGCTTTCTTTCCGAGAACGCGGGTTTCGCCGAGGCCTGTGAAAACGCCGGGATCGCCTTCATCGGCCCTCCTGTAAGCGCGATCCGGTCGATGGGCGAAAAGACGTCGGCGCGCGCGCTGATGCAGGAGGCCGGCCTCGCCGTGGTGCCGGGCGGCGCCGCCGAAAGCCTTGAAGAAGCTCGCGCCAGCCTGGCTGAAATCGGGTGTCCAGCGCTGATCAAGCCGGCCGCCGGCGGCGGCGGCAAGGGCATGCGCCGCGTCGACTCCCCGCAGGAGCTCGAGGCGGCCTACACGCGCTCGCGGAGCGAAGCTGAACGTTTTTTCGGCGACGCGCGCGTCTACCTGGAACGAGCCCTCGATCGGCCGCGGCACGTCGAAGTGCAGGTTCTGGGCGATCGCCACGGCAACCTGATCCATCTCGGCGCTCGCGATTGCTCGTTGCAGCGCCGTCACCAGAAGATCGTGGAGGAAGCGCCCTGCCCAGCTTTCGGGCCGGAGGGTGTCGCGAAGCTCGGAGAGCGCTGCGTTCGCGCGGCGGCGAGCATCGGCTACGAAAGCGCGGGCACGTTCGAATTTTTGCTCGACGCGAACGGCGAGGTCTACTTCCTGGAGATGAACACGAGGCTGCAGGTGGAGCACCCGGTGACGGAACTCTTGACCGGCGTCGACTTGGTCGAGCAAATGGTGCGAGTCGCGGCCGGAGAGCGGCTGGATCTCGACTCGGTGACGCCCCGCGGTGCCGCCGTGGAGTGCCGCATCTACGCCGAGGCTCCTGGGCGCGGCTTTCTGCCGAGCCCGGGCACGATCGACACGTTGCGCGAGCCGTCGGGGCCCGGCGTGCGCGTGGACAGCGGCGTCTGCGAAGGCGCGGAAGTCAGCGCCCGCTACGACCCATTGCTCGCCAAGCTCTGCACCTGGGGACGCGATCGCGATCAGGCGCTGCGACGCATGCGACAGGCCTTGTCCGAGTACGTGATCACCGGCGTGGAAACGAACTTGTCGTTCCACACGGCCCTGCTTCGACACACGAGCTTCCTTGCGGGAGACTACTCGACGCAATTCGTCGAGAACGCGGGGCCGTGGCTCGACGAGAAGCTCGCCGCCGACGAGCGGCACACTCTCGCGGCTGCGGCCGCCGCTATCCTCGAGCTCGAAGCGGGACGGACAGCCCGTATCCAAACCGCCGACGGCGCGCGCCTTCCCGCCTGGGTCGCCGTGCACCGCGCTGACCGGCTGCGCCGGCGCTGACGCGCCTCCGGACGGGGTTTGAGGATACCGCCGTCAGGTGCGGTTGTATTCGTCCACGAACTCCCAATCCGCAATCAAATGCTTCTTCAAGAGGACGGACAGGAGCGCGGCGAACAGCGCCTCCCAGTGCACGTTTTCACCCAAGATCTCGCTGGCGTCCGCGCCGTGGGCTACGGCTCTGAGCGCCGCGACGAGATCGCGCGCCGTCAGCTGGTCCGCGTCGGTGCGGTGCTCCGCCTTGGCGCTTCCGCGCGCTGCGGTCGCCGGCAGATTGATCTTGGTGCCGTCGAGCAGCGTCAGCGTCACCATTCTCGCCGGAGCTCCGCGACGGGGAGCGGGCATGGTAGTTTCGCGCGCCTGAATCTCGGGCTCGCTGCCGGAGCGCTCTTGGGGCGGTCCCGCAATCGCCGGAGCGGTTTTCCCGGCGCCAGCGCGAGCGCTCGCCGCGGGTCGTGGAAGCGTCACGGGATCGGGCTCGAACTCGTGGACCGGTTCGGGGATTGGCTGAGTTGCACGATCAGCCTCGTCCTGCGCCGATTCACTCGCCTTGTGGGAAGCGCCGGTCGCCCGTACCGTCTCCACCTTCTCGCGCGCCGCGGCGAGCGCCGGCTCGCTCGAGCCGGCACCGTAGTAAGCGCGAATCGCCGCTTGAATGTCGCTGGGCGGTGCGATCATCGCCCGTACCGGCAAGCCCGCGTACTGCGATATCTGCCGTTTGACGTTGTCGTCGCCGGGGTCGTCCATCGCAAGGTACAGAGTTTCCCCCTGGCCGCGCAGCCGTCTCACGAAGATCGGGACCACGCAATGCTGCTCGGCCAGCTCGCGCGACACGAGGTTCAAGAGCTGCCTGGAAAAGTCGATGTGATAGAGCGAAACCCACGGGACGCTGAGCTGCTGGCTCAGGATCTGGGTGACCTGAGTCTCCGTTACCAGGCCCTCCTCGACCAGGAGGGAGCCCAGTCGCCGGCCGTCACGGCTCTGGCGCCCGAGCGCACCCTCGAGCTGCTCCCGCGTGATGATCTGGGCTTCGACGAGGAGCTCTCCGAGGCGCACGCGAGGCCTGGTCATGAGGCCCCCAGCCTAGCACCGGGCCCGCCGCGAGAGTCCGGTCCGAGGCGCCGCTCCAACCGGCTTTTTTCGGAGCGCCCGGTTGGCGACCGTCCAGCACGCCGCTCTCGCCGTCCCGCCGTCCCACCGTCGGCGCCCCCTTGTCCGTTTTTGCCGAGCTCGCTCGGAAACGGACTTTGCCGGGCGTGACGCCTCGGGGATACTTCGGGGCCGGCCCGGCGCCGTATTCCCCAATCCGTCCCGGTCTCGTCCGGCACCCACCCCGCTCGATGACTTCGTCGTCCCCCTCCCTGATCACCTGCCCGCACTGCGCGGCCGAGTGTCAGCTGGACCATCAGTACTGCCCGGCCTGCGGCTTTCCCGTCGGCACGGTAATGACACGGGATAGCGACAAGTTCATCGGCAAGTCGCTACCCGGCGGCTATCATATCGTCGACCTCATCAGCGTCGGCGGCATGGGACGCGTGTACCGCGCCGAACAGAGCGTGCTCGGACGCACCGTGGCGGTGAAGATCATTCACCCGCACCTCTTGTCCGACGAAAACTCCGCCGTGCGTTTCATGACCGAAGCGCGGGCGGCGAGCCAGCTGAACCACCCGAACTCAGTTTCGGTGTTCGACTTCGGGCGTACCGAAGACGGACAGCCCTATCTGGTGATGGAGTTCTTGCGCGGCAAAGACTTGGCGCGCGTCGCCTACGAGGAAGGGCCGCTACCCTTCGCGCGCATCGTTGATGTGCTGCGCCAAGTCCTGGCGGCGCTCGCCGAAGCTCACGAGCTCGGCATCGTGCATCGCGACTTGAAACCAGAGAACGTGATTCTGGAACCGCTCCGGCGCGGCGGAGACTTCGTCAAGGTCGTGGACTTCGGGCTCGCGAAGTTTCGCGCGGATACGCAGACGCCGAGCGTCACCAGTCCCGGCATCGTCTGCGGAACGCCCGACTACATGGCCCCGGAACAAGGCCGTGGCGACCCCATCGACGGCCGCAGCGATCTCTACGGCGTCGGCGTCATCCTGTTCCAGCTTCTCACGGGGCGCTTGCCGTTCGAGGCCGAAAGCCCGACGCAGGTCGTGATGATGCACCTGTCGATCCCGGTGCCCGATCCCCGGCAAATCGCGCCGGAACGCAACATCCCCGATTCACTGGTGGACGTCGTCAATCGCGCGCTGGAAAAGGACGTTTCCAAGCGCTATGGCGATGCGGTCGAGTTGTCCGACGCGCTCGCGAAAGCACTCCAACAAGCACAGAGCCTACCGCCGAACGAGGATCGTCAGTCCTTCACCGGCATCTCGCTGGTACCGGGCGCCGCACTCACCTGCAGCAACTGCAGCGCCCTCGTCCCGATGGCGCGCTTTTGCTGCGAGTGCGGCGCCAAGCTGCCACTGCGGAGCACGCTGCCCGAGACGAGCGCTCCGCAGTTTCCGCTGCCTTTCGTGGGCCGCGACGACGAGCTCACATGGCTGGAGGAACGGCTCGCCGAAGCCGGGCGCGGCGTCGTCGGCGCACGCATCGTCGGCGAGGCGGGCGCGGGCAAGTCGCGGCTGCTCGATGAGTTTCTGACGCGAAAGCAGGCCGAAGGCCACGTCACGGTCGTCGTGACTCCCGACCCGGACTGGAGCGAAGTCGCGTACTACGGCCTGCGGCATGCCATCGTCGCGCTCTCCGGCGTGACGCTCGACGACCTCGACGGCGATCCCTCGGGTCCCCAGAATCCCGATGCCCGGAGCGGTCTGTTCGAAGTGCTGCGCGGGTCGCCTCGCGGAGGCGAGCGCCGCTCGCCCGTGGAACGACGCTTTGCGCTGGCCGAGGCGCTGCGCTGGGCCATCTCGCATGCCGCCGCGAATGCCGCGCCGGGGCGCGTGATCGTGGCCGTCGACGATCTCGATCGCATCGACGGCACCAGCCGCGCGGCATTTGCCGACGCGTTGGGAGAGCCGCCGGAAGCCGCCGCGCTCCTGATTGCCACTCATTTGCCGGGTTTCGAGTCCGGCTGGGGCGCCGAGCGTGCCGCGGCACGCGTCATCAGCGGGTTGCCCCCTCCGACGGCGGCGCGGCTTTTACGGCCGACGCGCTCGGGCGACCGTCTTCGCCAGCCCGACTTCGACGATCGGCGCGGCGTGTTGCCGATGTACATCGAGCAACTGCTCCGTTACTCGCTCGAAGGCGGGACGGATCCGCCGGCGCGGCTGGGCGATCTGATCGCGCTCAGGGTCGACACGCTCGAGCCCACGGCGCGGCGCGCTCTTCAAGCCGTCACCGTGCTCGGAGACGCGGCGACGCTCGAACGCATTGCGGATCTCGTGCCCACCGCTCGAAATCTGGCGGAATCACTGCATCAACTGGAGCAGACCGGCTTGCTGGTGGAGCGCGACGGCATTTGGTCCACGTCGCATCCACTGTTGCGCGAGATCGTGCTCGCCGGCATTCCCGCTGCCGTTCGCAAAGAGCTTCACAACAAGACGCTGCAGGCCGCCGAGCGGTTCGCGACGCCCATCGAAGCCGCCGCCATGCACGCCTACCACGCTCAGGACTCGTTCCAGGCGTTGCTCTTGCTGGAGCAGGTCGCGGATCGCGCCAGCGCGCGCGGTGACCTCGCCAGCGAGGTACTCGCTCTGCGGCGCGGGCTCGAGATGGCGCGGCAAGAAATCTCGCGCGGCGAGCTCGAGGACCCGCTGCGAGCGGTACTGATCTTCAGCCGCAAGCTCGGAGCGTCGCTGACGCGCGCCGGCGACTTCGCGGACGCCGAAGGGGTGTTGCGCGAGGCGCTGGACGTGGTCGGCCCCAGCGGTGCCGAGCGCGCGAAGGTTCTGAGCGCGCTCGCTCACGTTGCACACGGACGGCGCCGCGAGCCCGAGGCCATCGGATACCTGGACCAGGCGATCGAGGCCGCCGAACGCTCGGGCGCTCACGAGCTAATGAGCGCGCTGACGGATACCCGCCGCACCTGGGCTCGAGCGGGCTGAACCTCGAGCAGGTGAGCCTCGAGCCGCTGAGCAAGGCGCGGGAGGCAAAGGCACGGGGCTCGATTGCTGCGTAGTCGAAATCCAGCTTGCCTTCAGCTTGGGGGCTAGTAAAAAGCAAGTCCTGCTTGGCCGGGGCGCCAATTCGCTCGACTCCTGGGGAGCAGCGAAGGCTGGTGCGTTGGGCCGGCGGTCCCTTGGCGTGAAAGGTTTGACCTTTGGACAGTGACTTGGCCGAGTCGATTGCCGCCCTGAAAGAGGCCTTCCAGCGACGCGGCGTCGCAACCGAGTTCGGCCAGGCAGAAGGTCAGGCCGTGGAGGCTCTCCGCGCGACGCTGCGACTGCCGCGGCGCTATCGCGAGTTTCTGCTCGCCGCCGATCCGGTGGAGGTCGAGACGCGTACTCCCACCGAGCGGATTCGACTCGTGCCGTCGAAGGAGCTCATCGACGAGCAGGTCGGTTTCGCATTGGGCGAAGAGCGGCGCCTGATCCAGGCGCCGCTCCCGTCAGGCTGGCGTCCGAGCTTCATCATCATCGGCCACAGCACGCTGCTCGGCGATCCGTACTTCCTCGACACGGCGAGCCCGGACGCGGAGGGTGATTGTACCGTCCATACGGCGATGAGCGGAACGGAGAGCTGGAAGCCGCGGCTCTGCGCCTCGAGCTTCGCGATGTTTCTGAGAATCCTCGCCGTCGGCATGGAGGTTGCCCAGGGCTTCTCGGACGACGACCTGGACATGGACGACGAGCAAGTGTTCCGCGAAGCGCTCGGGCCGCGTATCCGGGAGTACGATCCGGCGGCGCTCAAAGCGGGACACTGGACGTGAACCGCGACGTTTCGTACCTGCGCGCGCTCGAGGAAGGAACTCCGGAATTCTCGCGCGCGCTCACGGAGCTCGCGCGCCGCGGGGAGGCGGACCTCTCGCGCGTTGCCCCCACGGTGCGGGATATCCTGGAGGATGTTCGCCGCAACGGCGACGCGGCGCTCAGGCGGTACATCGAGCGCTTCGAAGGCCGCGCGCCCGGCGCGCTCTTGGCGCGCGACTACGGCGGAGCAGTGGCGCTCGCCTCCCTGCCTCAAGCCGTGCGCACGGCGCTGGAAGGAGCCGCCGCCCGAATTCGCAGCTACCACGAAGAGCAACGCAAAGAGTGCACGGGCTTCGCGTACGAAAGGGACGGAGTCCGCCTCGCGAGTCGCGTCACGCCCCTCGAAAGGGCAGGGGTGTACGCTCCGGGAGGCAAGGCGTCCTATCCGTCCACGGTGCTCATGTGCGCCGTTCCGGCCGCCGTCGCCGGCGTCGAGGAAATCATCCTGGCGTGCCCGGACACCACACCCGAGGTCTTGGCCGCGTGTCACCTCGCCGGCGTGAGCGCTGTCTTGCACGCCGGCGGCGCTCAAGCGATCGCGGCGCTCGCCTACGGCACCGAGAGCGTTCCGCGCGTCGACAAGATCGTCGGGCCGGGGAATCTGTACGTCGCGGCCGCCAAGCAGCTCGTGTTCGGCCAGGTATCGATCGACGGCATCGCCGGGCCGAGCGAGATCTTGGTCGTCGCCGACGACACGGCGGACGCGCGCCTCGTAGCGGCCGATCTGCTGTCGCAAGCGGAACACGACGAGGATGCTTATGCCCTCCTGCTCACGACGGATCGCTCGCTCGTCGAACGCGTCCGCGACGAGCTCGCACGACAGCTCGCGGCGCTGCCCGAGCGCGACGCATCCGGCCGAGCGCGCCGTTCCGTCGCCGAAGCGAGCCTCCACGCTCACACGGTCGCCTTCGTGGTTCGCGATCGCGACGAGCTCGCGAGGGTCGCCGATAGACTGGCGGCCGAGCACGTCTCGGTGCAAACAGCCGCTCCCGCCGAGTTGGCTCGGTCGATCCGACGCGCGGGCGCCCTCTTCGTCGGCGCGGCCACGCCGGAAGCCGCGGGAGATTACTTCGCGGGGCCTTCCCACGTGCTGCCAACGGGGGGCGCAGCCCGCTTCGGCGCCCCCCTGGGCGTGTACGACTTCGTATCGCGCTCGAGCATCATCGAATACGAGGCCCTCGCGCTGGAAGCCCAGGCGCCCAGCATCATTTCGCTGGCTCGCGCCGAAGGCCTGGAAGCGCACGCGCGCGCGGTGGAAATCCGCCTTGAACGGGATCAGGCGAGCAAGAACAGCTGAAAACTCCGTAACGTAATCGGGGGACAGAGCGTATTCCGCTCGAGCTTCAACGCGCGGAGTTTGGAAGAAATGGTGGCCGGCCTGGCTCCGGGCACCCGTTCAGTGCAAAAATTGACGCCGCCCGAGCTTTGGGCGCGATTCAGGCGGTCCCCGGAACCCGCGTCCGCGAGCCGCCACTTAGGAGCGCCGGGATGAAACGAATCAATAGCTGGTTGAGCGTCGCTGTCACGCTGCTCTCGGCATGGGGTCTCTCCGGCTGCGCCAGCGAGCGCGCGCCGATCAATCGCGTTCAGGCCAATGCTCTCGCCAAGTCCTTCTTCGTCGAATCGCTCGACACACCGGACGACGACCCCGCCTTCTACTGGCGCAACTTCGTCGTCGACGGCTCGGAGGCCCAGTCACTCATCGGCATCGGGTCCTGGAGCGGCGTCGACCGGATCCGTTGGGAAATCACGGAGCACATGCTGTTCGCTCGCCGGGCCTACCAGCAAAATCCCGGAGCCGACGACAAGGGGGACCCCGGCACGCCGGACGGTACCGTCGTTGCCGCCTACCCGATCGAAACCCATTTCGACATTCGCCGCGCCTACAACCCGTCGACCGGCGAGGAGCTCAACGTCATCGAGGAGAATACGTCGGACCGCGTCTGGAGCCAGCGCGAGTACTTTCGCGTCGATTGGTCCATCAACCTGGTCAACACGCCCCAGTGGTACGACATGTTCGCGGGGCGGATTTTCGGTGACATCCAGATTACACCGCTCTCCTACTACGTCAACGACCCGGACGCCGAGGACGCGCCGCACTTCGACGTCGACCAGGGTTACTTCGACGTCACCTCGAAATTCTTGGTCGAGCCCGCCGGCACGCCTTCGCCGTTCTCGGACGTGACCGGAACCGTTCCGACCTGTCTCGTGCTCGGCGTCTACACCGGGTCGGCCATCGACGGCTGTGATCCGCAGGAAGCAGTGATTCGAAGCTCGTATTGGCGCATCGACGAGGTCGACCCAGACCAGGATTTCGAGCCCTTCGAAAATAGCCGCGCCACGCTCGACATCGTCGGCAACCCCGGCGGCCTGGGCGACAGCCTTTCGCAAGGCATCGTGACACCGCCGCGCATCGAATGGGACCCGCAGTACGGCTACACTGATCCGAATTTCCTTCGCTTCATGCACGTCCACAACATCTGGAAGCAAAGCCACCAGACGACCGGCACCTGTTCGAACAACGGCGACTGCGGCGGCAACGGCTCGGTGTGTCTGGCGTCGGGAACGTGCACGGTGCCGTGCAACTACGGCGCCCGCGGGGACGGCGACGGCAACGGCTCGGACGACCAGTGCGAAAACGGCGACACCGGCTACGACGGGTCCGAAGGCTCGCAATGCAGCGCGCGCAACCGCTGCACGCTTCCGCTGCGCGATCGTCAGATCGATCCGATCGGCTTCTGGATGAACAAGGAAACGCCGCTCGACCTCACGGACACGTTGAACGACGACGGCGAGGTCGTCGAGCGCGGCCCCACCGAGGACCTCGGCTATACCTGGAACCAGGCGCTCAAGTTCAGCGTCGCCAAGGCGTGGGAAACAGAGTGCCGCGCCACCGGCGGCGATCGCGACGCGTGCCACGAAGAATACTTCGAGGTCGGCGACGACGGCTCGACGGAAATCGAGATGGTGAGCTACGGAGGCTGGGGCATCCCGAGGGTCAAGGCGATGGATGACGTCCTCGTCATGTGCCACAACCCGGTGCGCGACTACGACGACCCGGTTTGCGGCGAGGTCGGCTACAGCGCCCGCGTCGGCGATCTGCGCCACAACTTCGTCTTTTATTGGCCGTACGCCTCGGATGCGCCGTGGGGCGGTATCGCCAACTGGAACGCCGACCCCCTGACGGGCCAGATCATCGGAGCCTCCGCCACGACGATGGGCCGCTCGGCGACGTTCTCCGCAGCGTTCGTCCGCGACATCGTCATGGTTGCCAACGGCGAGCTCGACATGCAGGACATCACCGGCGGAACCACCGCGTACCTCTATGAAAAGGGCCTGCGCGAAGGGCGTAAGCCCGTCTCGTTTACGGCGGAAGAGCTGGAAAGGCGAATCCAGGTAGTCGACCCCGTTCACGCCATGGAGCAGATCGCGCCGAACGTGACGGCGCGTTCGATGGCCGATCTCCGCCTGGATCTGGCGAGTCTGAAGCGCAACATCGCGGCCGGCCAGGGGCCGACCGGTACGGCCCAGCTCGAGTTCGACGCGCTCGCCAACAAGCTGCGCGGCACGGTCTACGAAGCTCAGCTCATCGACCCGAGCCGGCTGATCGACGCGGCCGCCCTCTCGCCTGACACCGCCGTGACGGACGACATCATGGACGCCGTCTCGCCCCTGCGCGGCGGCGACTTCTTCGTGAACGGGAGTACGCAGCGGGCGATGAACGGCCGCATGCAGGCGCGCGGCGTCTGCTTCCCGGAGCCGGAGATGAGCGGCGTCGGAAACCAGGACGTGCAGGGCGTCGCCCGCTACTTCGCGGAAAAGTACAGCAACGACGAGCTACGCGACAGGTTCGAGGACGAACTCGGCGACGCCTCGGACGAGGAGCTTTCGCGGCGGCGCGCCGAGCTCATCTACGACGACCTCTGGAAAGAGTCGTACAAGGGCATTCAGCTGCACGAGATGGGGCACGCGCTCGGCATGCTCCACCAGTTCGCGTCGAGCTATGACTCCACCAACTACAATCCGCAGTACTGGCAGCTTCGCACGCAAGAAGGCGAAGCGACGGACTCGTGCAGCGGGGACCCGCGCAGCGGCGACGTCTACAGCGCCGGCGCGGACACCTGCATGGGGCCGCGCTATCTCGACCCCGAAACGGACGACGAACTCGGCCAGGGCGAAGAATCGCGACCCGGCATCAACTATTTCGCGCATACCTCCACGATGGAATACCAGAACGAACGCTTCTTCGAGAGCGTCGGGCTGGGCCAGTACGACGTCTTCACGATGAACGTGCTCTACGGGCGCGTCTTGCAGACGTTCGATTCACGCGCGATGCAGCCGCAGCTGCAGGTCGAGTTCAGTCCGCGCAATGCTTCGCAGCTCATCGACGATCACCTCGCATTCGTCCCGAATTCGAGCGGAGGTGGCAGCATCCAGTCGATCCACTACACGGAGGAGGCGCGGCGCCTGCAATTGTTCGACGCGAGCCGTTGCCGCGACGCCACCAGTAGCGAGGCGGAGCACGCCACCTGGCGCATCGTGCACGGCAAGGTATGCACTCCTCCGCCGAAGGACTACGCGTTCTGGCACGACATGCAGGACAGCGCCTTCCTCGGCGGGTGGTCGGTTCCGAAATTGACGGTGCGCAACGGCATGCCCGGCGCCGGGAACGTGCGCTGGCCGTACTGGTGGGGCGCCACCACGAACTCCTACTCGCACACGAACTCCAACGACGCCGGAGCCGACATCTACGAGCTGACGGTCGAAACGGTGCGTAAGTTCCAGTACAGCTATCCCTTCCAGTACTTCCGGCGCGGCCGGCGCGACTGGTTCTATCCGAGCGTTCCGTCCCGCACGGCCGGCGCCTTCTTCGAGCGGCTGCGCGCCTACCACTGGGGCATCGCCATCACCAACGCATCGCTCCGCACTTTCGGAGAGGCTCAATTCGAAGCCGCGGCACAGGACGACAATTTCTGGCGACCCTATCTGCTCGCGGAGGCGGAAATGTTCGACTCCATCGCGCAGGCGCTGGTCTCGCCGCAAATCGGCACCTATCGGCCCGCGCCGAACTTCACGCCGTCGGATTCTACGCGGCCGCTGTTCGATCCCGACGGCTCTTCCGACGCCGCGGGCATGTTCACCATCGACGCCGCGACGGGGCGCTACATCGATCCCGCCTTCGACGGCGGCCCGGCCGGCGGCGGTTCCTGGGACTACCAGAATTGGGTTGCCTGGACCGGCTTCGGCATCGAGAAGGAAGACGCGGCACGCGCGCTCACCGACGGGCGCGGCGTGTTCTTCCTGATTTCGCGCGAGAGCTACCTCGACGGGCGCAACCTGAACATCAGCTTCAGGAGCGATATGCCTCAAGCCATCGACCGCCTGCTGGGCGGCGTCTTGTCCGGAGACTGGGAAACGATCGCGCCCCACGTGGAGCGCGGCGAGCTGTTCCCCGAGGTCCAGCTGCTCGATCTCGGCGCCGACGTCCCGACGCGGCCTGCCCCGGCGGATACGCACCTCTTGTTCCCCAACATCAGCTACCGCCAGCAGCTCGGCGCCCTGATCTGGGGCCACCTTTTCTCGCGGCTCAGCACGGACAACGTTCTTGCCGACAAGCTGCGCGTTTGGGTCGACGGCCTCACCGGAGAAATCAGCATCCCCGAAGTCGACCAGGTCCGCTTCTTCAACCCGGAAAGCGGCATCACGTACATCGCCAGGCGCTTTGGTTCGCAAACCATCGACGGCAAGGACGTGGATGCCGGCATTGGCTCGCGCATGCTCCACCGCGCGAACTTGCTCGTGAGCAAGGCCTTCGAAGTCGAGGTCGACGACGAGGACAACCCGATCCTCGACGATTTCGGGCAGCCGCTCTTGGTGCGCGACGACGAGGGCCGCGTCATTCCCATCATCGACGACGTCCGCGGCGACACCGGCGTCCCGATCAATCGCATGCGCTCCTACGTGGGCCTGCTCGACGCGGCCGTCCAGGTCAACCACCTCGTCGGTTTCGGTCCGTTTCCGCAGGCGAGCCCGTAAGAACATCCGCAAAAACGACGCGGCAGTGCGCAGCGTGGCAGCGAGCTCATGAGCATGGCCGTGCAAAGTCGTCTGGAGCATTCTCCGGAGCTCACTGGCTTTCTCGGGCTCTACCGCTTCGCGCGCGACCCCCTCGGAAGCCTGGAGCGGGCGCAGCGGCTGCATGGCGACGCCGTCGGGTTCGCGCAACGCGGTGGTTCGAACCTGCTCGTGTGTCACCCGGACGCGATCGAGGCGATGCTCGTCGCGCGGCACGCGGAGTTCAAAAAGGATCTTTTCACCCGGGACCTCGCGCAACTTCTCGGCTCCGGCCTGCTCACGAACGAGGGCGAAGCCTGGAGGCGGCAGCGGCGCCTCATGTCGCCCTCCTTTCGTCCGCGCGAGATCGAAGCCTACGGCGAAACCATGGTCGACTGCGCGGAATCGGCGCTCGAGAGCTTCGAGGACGGCGCATCCTGCGACCTTTACCAGGCCATGATGCAGCTCGCGCTCGACGTCGTGGCGCGCACGCTCTTCGGCGCGGAGTTCAAGCGCTTCTCCGAGGTGGAGGAATGCCTGGCCATCGCAGACCGTTCGTACCGTGAAGTCTGGCGCACCTGGCGCGCCTTCGTGCGCGGCTGGCTCCCGCTCGCCTCGCTGCACCGCCTCGCCGAAGCACGCCGTCGCCTCGATCAGGTACTGCACGAAATCATCCGGGAGAAGCGGCGAAACCCGGGCCAGGACCTGCTTTCGCGGCTCATCACGCTCACCGACGATACCGGGCACGGCATGAGCGATGATCAAGTCCGCGACGAAGCAATGACCGTGTTTCTGGCGGGGCACGAAACGACGGCGCTGGCCCTCACCTACACGCTGCACCTGCTCGCCACGCATCCCGACGTGTATCGCGAGCAGCTGGCGGAGGTCGA
>DASWGX010000488.1:0-3943 GCA_036393455.1 Polyangiaceae bacterium | reverse complement strand
CAGGGGCCGGAGCTGCCCGGCGCCGGTGTTCGACAGGGGCCCTCGGCTATGTCCTCGGGTGACAGCGCGCGGCGTCCGAGCCTATTTTCGAACCAGCTCGAGTTTGGGACCTCATCCCAAGCATTGACGTTCACCGCTTCTCCCGCCGGGTCGACGGCAAAGGCCCGCGAGATCGGCCGGAAGATGGTCTGGTTCGCCGCGTCCCAGCCGAACGGCGAGAAGTACTCCTCGGGCGGGCCGGGAAAGGGCCGCCGATCCGGATCGTCCCAGAGCGGGCCTTTCGCGGGGAAGCGCCGCAGCTCGGTCGAGCAAGCGCTCGCGGCGCAAAGCAGGAGCGCGCCGACGAGCCGGGCTCTGCGCGAGAGGTCAAAACCCATCGGTTGCTCCCAGGACGAAGCGCACGCTCTCGATGCCCGCGCCGGTTTCGAAACGCTCGGCTCCGAACGCCAGCAACATCTGAAAGGCATGGTCGCGTCGCGCGTTGGTCTCGATCCCGATGCCGAAGGAGCTGCGTAGCAGCTCGGCATCGAAACCGTCGAGCTGCGGTCCGAAGGCGTTGCCCGCGGCGTAGTGCAGCGAGCCGTCGAGCCACACCCAGATCGGCCACGTGTATTCGAGCACCGCGGCCGCCGCGCTCCGGCCGCGCAGACGTCCTTCGAGGAAGCCGCGCAACGGGCGCGCGCCCCCCAGACTGACGAGCTCATCGAAAGGTATCGAGCCGCCCTGTTGCAGCGGATCGGCAAAATCGACGACCAGCGAGAGCCCCAGCGTTCGCTGTTGTCCGGCGAGATCGAGGAAGCCGCCGAGCGTGCCGCCGTAGCGCATCCAGTGAAATCGCTCCGCGGCGGCGCCCGAGAGCGGCGCGCGGCGGTCGAGGGACGTCGCGTGAAGCGCGCGGACGTCGAGGCGGAGCCCGCTGCCGGTAGGGGATTCGAAGTCGCTCGCGTCCCGCTGGTTTTCCTGGTGTCGCGGCAACCGCGTATCCAGGGTCAGATCGAGCGACTGCTCGAACACCAGGAATCCGTCGTCTATCGCAACGGGCTCCGGATACGCGCCTTCCGCGACGCGAACGTCGACGGACGGATTGTCGCAGCAGCCTCGCGCGGCGTCGTAGTTCGTGTTTCGAACGCCGACGCTCGCATCGAGCATGCTCGAGCGCCAGCTGTCGAGCCGGTATTCGAGCCAGCCGCCGAGCATGCGCGAGAAGTAGCGGCCGCGGTCGTCGTCGTCGCTCAGCGGTCCCTCGCCGTGGTAGATGAAATCCGGTCGCTGCAAGAACTTGCCCTTCAGGCTCACGCTCCTGCCTGACGCGATTTCGACGCGATCCGTGGCGTGAAACAAAAACCAGTCGGAGCCGCCCCATGCCGTCCGTGCGCGAAGGTGATTGTCCGGGTGGAAGGCGCCATCGTAAAAGAAGTACAGGCCGACGCTCGGGCGCAGCCCGAAATCGATCAACGCGGTCGGCACGATGCCCGCGGCACGATCCGGTCCGAAGGTGAAAAAGTCGATCAGGAGCGTCGGTATTTCCTCTCGCTCCGCGGTGGTAACGACCCACCCGAGTGGCCGCCGAACCACGTATTCGCTGACCAAGTACAGGGGAGACAGCAGGATTCGCGGCACCCAGAGCAGTACGTCGCCGGTGCTCGCCGGCGCCGCACCGCGACCGTCGTAGTCGACGGCGGGACGCTTTTCGCCGGTCTCGATGGGTGGCCCCCCGGGTCTTGCGGCGCGGTCGCGTGTCTCTTCGGCGCTCGCCCCGTCGTCGTCCTCTGTCTCTTCGGCGCTCGCCGCAGCGTCGTGCTCGATCTCCGCGGCGCGCCGGCGTTCGTCGGCGGCGGCGTGTTGGCTCACGAGAACGAGCGCGAGCAGCGACGACCCGGCCGCGACACCGCGAAACGAGAGGACGGGTCGAGGCACGGTGGGACGGTAGATGAGGGCGTTGCGGCACGCAATGGTGCCACAAGTGGAGCTGCGCTAGCGTTCGGGCATGTATCGCCAAAGCTTGTTCCTCGCGTGCGCACTGTATTCGTTTGCTTGCAGCCGTCCGCCGAGTCCAGAGGCCGAGCCCGGGGTCTCACGGCCGGCGTCGCCGGAGCACTCGCCGCCAGACGAGCAGCGCGCATCCGCCGGGCAAGCGACCGAAACCTTGCAGGCGCGGGTTGGAGAGCCAGCGCCGGAATTCTCGCTGCCTGATCTGGATGGCCGGCGCGTCGCGCTCTCGACCTCGCGCGGTAAGACGGTAGTGCTCGAGTGGTTCAACCCGGAGTGTCCCTTCGTGAACAAGGCTCACACGGTCGGGTCGCTCGTCGACACGGCGGCGCGCCAAGAACAACGCGGAGTCGTGTGGCTTGCCGTCAATTCGAGCGCGCCGGACCGGCAAGGTCACGGCGTGGAGAAGAACCGCGAGGCGAGGGCGCGTCTCGGGCTCCGTCATCCGGTGCTGCTCGACGAGAGCGGCGACGTCGGCCGGCGATATGGTGCGAGGACCACACCGCACATGTACGTCATCGATGCGTCGGGTGTTCTCGTGTACCAGGGCGCCATCGACAACTCGCCGGACGCGGAAGGCGAATCGCCCACCGACGGGCGGCTCGTCAACTACGTGGATGCCGCGCTTGCGGCGCTCGACGCGGGCCGCCCCGTCGCGGCACCGAACACCGAGCCGTACGGCTGTTCCGTCAAGTACTCGGACTGAAGCGTGCGCCCGCGAAGTTCGCGACGGAGAGGACGGGCGGCTTGCCGGTCCGGTGAAAATGGCCTAGCGTGAGCTCACGCGCGGCCGGCGCTTGCGCGGTTTTTTTTCTCGCTTCGAATTCGGAATGAACGATGAGCCGTGAGCTCGGACCGTTGCTGCTGGTGGAGGACGACTTGGCCGTCGCCCGCGCCGTGGCGCGCGTGCTGCGCAGCGCCGGGTACTCCGTCGATGTCGCCGGCAGCTGCGTACAGGCGCGAGGGCGCGCCGAGGAGCGCCGCTACGCCGTGGCCATCGTCGACATCGAGCTGCCCGATGGCCTGGGGACGGACTTGGCGAACGAGCTGTTCGACCAGCGTCGTGTCGAGCGCGTCGTGTTTTTCACTTCCGAGGCGTTGCAGGGCTTGCTCAAGCGCGCGGCGGAGCTCGGACCGGTCGTGGCCAAGCGCGACGGTCCGGAGGCGTTGCTCGCCGCGGTCGGTGAACAGCTGCCGGCGCTCCGGGCGCGCTCGTGAACGCGCGAAGGAGCGGCAGAGCACTCGGGAAGTCCGGCTGAGCCGCTCGCCATGCTCGGGGAACGCCGCCGCTGGTTCAGAGAGGTTTCGGCCGCGCTCGCAGTCGCGGGCGTGGCTGGCTGCGAACGCGGCGCGCCGCCTCGGGCCGTCACGCTGGAGGTCGCCGAAGTCGTCATTTCCGAGGACCCGGTGGCCGTGGTCGTTCACGTTCGCGACGCGACAGGCCGTCGCGCGGCTAGTTCCGGCGAGCACGACTTCTCGCTGACGCCTGCCGGCGTCGCGGAAGTATCACCGAAGGGCATGCTGCGTTGTCTCCGCAGCGGAGACGCGACCGTCGGTGTCGACATCCAGGGAGTGTCGGCCAGCGCGCCCGTTCGCTGCAGACCGGTGTCGCGGCTGGAAGTCGCCGACGTCGGGCGTGTCGAGATCGCGGACGGCCCCTTCGCTCCCGAGGTCGCGGTGCTCGACGGCAACGCCAAGGTACTCGACGACGTGCCGCTACAATTGAGCTCGAAAACCCCCGGAGTCCTGAAAGTCGAGCAAGCTCGCCTGGCCCCGAAGAGTGTCGGCCGTGCGACCGTCGTGGCTCGCGTCGGCGCGCTGAAAGAGGACTTCACCGTGGACGTGGTGCGGAGGTTGCGTCCCGAAGCACTGCCCATAGACGCGGATCGACGCATTCACTTCTCGCTCGAGCCCGGCAGGTACGAGCTGCGCGTCGAGCTGCCCGAGGCCAAGC
>DASWGX010000487.1:0-3349 GCA_036393455.1 Polyangiaceae bacterium | reverse complement strand
ACGCGCATCAGCACGCGTTTGCCGTCGAGATTCAGGTCGGAAATGCTCAGCTTGTCGATGCTCATGCTTTCTCTCCGCTCGTGACTTCGTGTTGCTCGGGCGCTTCGACGCTCGGGCGAGACTCGGCGGAGTCGTACCACGAGTTCGCCGGCGCGCGAGCGGCTCAAATTGCGGTGCGCCGTCCCGTTTCGGGGTGCATGCGCAGCGGGGCGGTTGGGAGTTCTATCCACTCCTGCGCTGAGCGGGATGACGGCAGGAATGAATCGAGGGCTCTGCGGCTTGCTCAGCAATGGGCTCAACGAGGCCCCGATCCACCGATCGAGCCTGCCGGGGCGCGGGCGGCCCTCGCGATCCCGGCTGAAGTCAAGTAGGGTCCGGGGCGTGTCGTCGCGTACACTTCAGCTTTCCGAAAGTCTGCACCGCTACCTCTTGGACGTCACGGTGTCGGAGCCCGAGCTGCTGCGTGAGCTCAGGCTGGAAACGGAGAAGCTGCCGCACGCGGGTATGCAGATATCGCCGGAGCAGGGCCGGTTGATGCGCTGGCTCGTAGAGCTCACGGGCGCGCGGCGCGCGCTCGAAGTCGGAGTCTTCACCGGCTACAGCGCCCTCAGCGTGGCGCTCGGGTTGCCGGAAGATGGACGCCTCGTGGCGTGCGATCTGAGCGACGAGTGGACGAGCATCGCTCGCCGCTACTTCGCTCGAGCTGGCGTGGCTCACAAGGTCGACTTGCGGCTCGGGCCCGCGCTCGAAACGCTGGATCAGCTCCTCGGCTCCGGAGCAGGCGGCGCCTACGACTTCGCCTTCATCGACGCCGACAAGGAGAACTACGCCGCCTACTACGAGCGCTGCCTCACCCTGCTGCGCCCGGGAGGCGTCGTCGCCGTGGACAACGCCCTTTGGGGCGGCTCCGTCGCCGACCCGGCGCGCGACGACGCTTCGACGCGCGCGATTCGCGAGCTCAACGCGAGGGTCTGCGGCGACGCGCGCGTTTCCGCGACGCTGGTGCCGATCGGGGACGGCCTCTTGCTGGCGCGCAAGCGCTGAGGCGAACGTGGCAGCGAGCGCCGGCGACTTCTGCTCGGTCTACATCACCTGCGCGAACCGCGACGAAGCGCTCCGCATCGCGCGCGCGCTGGTAGAAGAGCGCGCGGCCGCCTGCGCCAACGTTCTCGGCGAGGTAACCAGCGTCTACCGGTGGAAGGGCGCAATCGCCGAGGACGTGGAGATCGCGCTCCTGGTCAAGACGAGAAAGGACCTCTTCGAGCGGCTGCAAGCGCTCGTCGTCGCCCACCACTCCTACGAGTGTCCGTGCATCGTTGCGTTCCCGCTCGAGCTCGGTTTCGAGGGCTACCTCGCATGGATTCGCGCCGAGACCGGGGGATGATAGTCGAGAGCCCGGCCAGCGGATCGAACTAGCGCGGACCCTTCGCTTCCCCGAACAGGATGACCTCACCGGCTTCCGGAATCGAAGGCGCCGCCTTGTAGACGAGCGTTACCCGCTCCAAATCTCCGGTCAACGTTACGAGGACTTCCCCTCGTAGCGCGCGGAATACGTACAGGATCTCGGAGCAGCCGGGCGGGCCTTTGCGCATCCTCGCATCGGCTACGCTGGAAAGGCCCGCGCGGAGCGCGACCCCGTAGCGCGCGAGGCGGTTCTTGATGCGCCCCATCAGCTGATTCGTTAGCTCCCTGGTAAGGTCCGCAAGCGCGTGAGCGCCGCTCGGCTCGCCGGCGAGAGCGGCAAGAATTTCACCTGGAAGCGACAGCCCGAGCACGCCGCTGAGGTTAGGGCCTCCGAACGTGACCGAACCAACGATGTCATGGTGCCGGTTCTTCCCGACTGCGACCTGAGACGGGGCCAAGGCCACGCCGTAGAACTGGAACAGCTCCACCGTGGAGCTTTGCACAATCATGTCGAAGGGTTTGCGCCCGGCGGTCATCAGAACAATCGAAGCTCTCCAATTGAAACTACTGGCAGACACTCCGGTCCGAGTTCGAAATCGGACGTCGCCTGAACCTCCAGCCAGACGGTGACCGGCTCGGTCTCCAACGTAAACTGAATCGGGCCGACGTTGCTGCGTGGAAGTGGTACGAGTCGAACGCTGGTCAGCGTGAGCGGCGTCGACAGCGCGACGTTCACGCTGCGGGCAAATAGCTGCATCTTGATACGCCCGACCAGCTGGTTGGCAAGCTCCCCGGTCCAGTCACGCAGCTGCTCTCCCGCGGGACATGACGCGCGGAGCGGCCCTTCGGTCGCTGCGAGCAAGCAGGTAGCACGCAGCTTATCCCCCACGAGTCCGATAACGCTGGAGAAGACGGGGCCCGACAGTTCGCGATCATCCGCGCCGTGCAGCAGCTTGACGCCGTAAGCGCCGAAGAGTTCGAGGCACGCGTGCGTGCCGAACCGCTTCATAAGGTCACTGACTTCTGGACGTTCGAGGAACATGTAGAAGCATTCTTAGCGCGCTACGCGAACCGCCGCGGACGCGAGCATGTCGGGCTTGACGGGCTTGACGATCCAGCCGCTCGCCCCGGCCCGCTTGGCTCGATCGATGAGCGACGGCTCGGCTTCCGTCGTCAGCATCAGCACCGGTATCTCACGTGTGCGAAGGTCGGACTTGAGTTGCTCGAGCATGTCGACCCCGTTGAGCAACGGCATGTTCAGGTCGAGCAGGATCAGCGACAGATCGACGTTCGCCCCGGCGCAAGCCAGTCCGTCGACGCCGTTGGCCGCCTCGAGCACCGCAAAATTCGACCGAAGCGCAGCCGCGACTTGGCGCCGGATTGTGTCCGAATCGTCGACGATCAGTACCTTTTTCAAGTGCGTGCGTGCTCCAGACGGACGGGCGGCTCTCGTACAAGCCGAAACGTCCGTCCGGACGCTCGTCTTAATATCCGGCGCACCACCGCTCGGGCCTCGTGCATGCAAGACGACGCCGCGAACCGACCTAGTCGCCGCGGCGCGCGCCTAACGCAGTGCGCAATCGGCGCCCAGCTGCGGTTTACCCGCGCACGGCCTTCAGGGGCCGGGGATTGGTCCGTTTGCACGCGTGGATCTCGACGCATGTGGCCGTTCGACCGAATGAAGGTTCGTTTCAAGCTAGCGCTGCTGGCCGGCGTTCCGGTGCTCGGAGCGATGATGCTGTCGGCGCTCATCGCGCGAGACGCCCAGGAGCGCGCGCAAACGGTTGCCGCGCTCGGTTCGATCGAAGACCTTGCCTCCCTCACGGAGAGCACGACGGCGCTCGTCTACGAGCTTCAGCAGGAACGTGCCCGACTCGCCTACAACGCCGGGATCGGCAGGCCAGGCGACGAGCGCGCGACCGCAGAGCAGCGCCGCACCACACTG
>DASWGX010000486.1:0-2359 GCA_036393455.1 Polyangiaceae bacterium | reverse complement strand
TCGCGGGCCACGCTGGCGTCGGGCAAGCCGAGGCAGAAGCGCTGATACGTCGACACCTCGGCGTGTGCCTCGATACGTGCCATGCCGCCGTCGAGTTCGAAGACCCGAAGACGGCGCTCGCGAGCTTGAAGGCCTGCGGCGTTCGCATCGCCAAGGCACAGCTCAGCGCCGGGCTCCGGCTGCCCCAGGTTACTCCCGCGGCGCTCGAAGCCTTGCGCCGCTACGACGAATCGGTCTACCTGCACCAGGTCGTGGCTCGGACCGGAGCAGGCCGCCTCGAGCGCTATGCCGATCTGCCACAGGCCTTCGCGAGCGAGTCGGCTCGCGCCGCACGAGAGTGGCGCGTGCACTTCCACGTCCCGCTGCACCGCGAAAAGCTCGAGGGCTTCGTCAACACGCAGCCGTTCCTCGCGGAAGTGCTCGAGCTCCAGCGCAGAGCCCCGTTCACCGAACACCTGGAAGTGGAAACCTACACGTGGGACGTGTTGCCGGCGGAGCATCGCGGCGAAAGCGTCGTGGTTTCCGTCGCGCGGGAGCTCGAGTGGGTGCTCGAACGGCTCGGCGCGTGAACGCCGGAGTCTGGCTCAGGCTCGGGCGGGTCTCCAACCTGCCGACGGTATGGAGCAACGTTCTTGCCGCGCTCGCGCTGTCCGGCGAAAGCCCGGGCGCCGCGTCGGTGCTGGGCCTGCTGCTCGCCATGTCTCTGTTCTACAGCGCGGGCATGTATTTGAACGATGCGTTCGACCGCCATATCGACGCGCGCGAGCGTCCCGAACGCCCGATTCCCTCCGGCAAGGTGGGGGCGGCGACGGTCTTCACGGCCGGCTTCTCGATGCTCATGCTCGGTGCGCTGCTCACGCTGGTCGCCGCGTGGAACGAAGCCGGCGCGACGGCTCACCGTGCCGGACTCTCGGCGGTCGCGCTCGGCGCGTGCATCGTATTCTACGACGTTTACCACAAGCAGAACCCGCTGAGCCCGCTGGTCATGGGGCTTTGCCGAGTGCTCGTCTACGTCACCGTGGCACTGGCCGCGTCATCGGAGCTCGCGCGCCCGGTTTGGCTCGGAGCCGCGGCACTCCTTTGTCATTTGATCGGCCTCAGCTATGCCGCCAAGCAGGAAACGCTAGCTCGATTGAAGAGCCTCTGGCCCCTCGTCTTTCTCGCCGCGGCCCCCGCCTACGGCGCCTATCTGGCCCTGGCTCGGCCCGAAGTCTGGCCGTTCTGGGTCCTCTACGTCGCGTTCTCGCTCTACGCGCTCTCCTTCCTCCTCCGCTCGGCGCGGCGCTCGATCCCGGGAGCCGTGGTGCGCCTCATCGCGGCGATTGCTTTGCTCGATGCCGTCCTCATCGCTGCGTCGGGTGCCTGGGTGCTCGCTTCGGTCGCCGCGGGGCTCTGCGCCATGACGCGTCTGTTCCAGCGGGTGATTCCGGGAACGTGAGCGAAAAGCCGCAGCAGCTCTCGAGCCGGCGCGCCGCGATCAGAAGAGGCAGCCCGCGGGTTGGGGCTCGTCGTTTTCCACGCCGGCGGCGAACTCCGCATCCATGTCAGGCGCGGTTGCGAAACCTTCGAGCACGCTGCCGCGCATGACCATTCCGTCGTAGCCGCCGACGCTCATGTGCGCGACGACGACCACCGTTTCGTTCTCGGCCACGTCGACCGGCCCGCCGCTGCGAGTGAACGTATTCCCGGGGGCGTCCGGATCGGAAGTGCCGTTTTCGTCCGTGTGGCTGTGCTCGAGAATGCGCCGGTAGACGAGCGAGCCGTCCTCGCGGAGCACCTCCCACCAGTCGGCGTATTGAGTACAGTCGACGTCGGCGCTCTCCACCGAGACGTTGAACGTGTAGCTCTGGGCGCTGCCCGTGACGGATACCGCCGTCACGTTCGCGTAAGGTTCGTCGCCGCCGTTCATCCCGCCTTGACCGGTGCCTTCCGCGCCGCCGGCGTCGCCGCCCGCAGTGCTGCCGCCGCTCGTGGCCGAGCTCGTGTCGGACGTGGATCCTCCCGCGCCCGTGGCGGTCGCCCCGCCGCCGGACCCCGTCATGCCGGTCGTCGTCGTGGCGCCGGAGCCGCTGCTCGTCGTGGCGCCCGACTGCGCGGCGCCGGTTGCCGAGGTTGCTCCGGACCCCGTCGCCGCCGCGCTCTGCCCCCCTGTGCCGTTGCCTGCGTCGCCGCAGCTCACGCCGAGGACGAAGCCGCAAGCGAGCACGAGCAAGAGTTTTCGGGTCATGAAAAGCCCTCGCGGGATAGGGTCCTACATCGCAGCGCCGCCGGCAAGGAAGGGCTCCAAACCCGCAGCCTTGATCGGTGTTGAGAGCCGCGCGCCGGTGCGGCCCCGGGAGAGGGGTTCGGTTGGGGAGTC
>DASWGX010000485.1:0-6770 GCA_036393455.1 Polyangiaceae bacterium | reverse complement strand
TCACCATCGTCTTGAACTCGGTAACCTGCTGTCCGAAAGGGTTGCTGGCGTAGCGCGGGTCCGGCGCAAAGAAACCGATGGTCGCGTAGCCCCAGTAGTTGACGAGCCCCATCTCGCGCAATCGCCGCTCGCTGACGAAGTGGTGCACCGGCAAGAGCTCGATCGCCGTCACTCCGAGCTCGAGCAAGTGATCGAGGATCGCGTCGGACGCGAGCCCGAGATAAGTCCCGCGGCGCTGCTCGGGGACGTCCGGGTGACGCGCCGTCATGCCCTTGACGTGCGCTTCGTAGATGAACGTGTTGCTCCAGGGCACTTGCGGCGGCCGATCGTCGCCCCAGGTGAACGCGCCGTCGATGACGACACATTTCGGCAGGTGCGGAGCGCTGTCGGTGTCGCTGAAGGCCAGGTCCGCAGCCGGGTCGCCGATCTTGTAGGGGAATACGGCGTCGCCCCACTCGACGGTCCCGGCGATGGCCTTCGCGTACGGGTCGAGCACGAGCTTGTTCGGATTGAAGCGGTGTCCCCGCTCCGGCGCCCAGGGACCGTGCACGCGGTAGCCGTAGAGCTGGCCCGGACGCACGTCGGGCAAGTAGGTGTGCCAGATGGCGTTGGTGCGTTCGCCCAGGTTGATGCGCTGCGTTTCGAGCGCGGGGTTCTCGGCGTCGAACAAGCAGAGCTCGACGCGCGTCGCGTTCTGGGAAAAGAGCGCGAAGTTCACGCCCTCGCCGTCCCATGTCGCGCCGAGCGTGTTCGCGTCACCGGGCCAGATGCGCATCGTCATGGAGCGCCCGCCGCGCCGCGAGCCGGCGTCGCGACCGTCACGACCGCTCGATTCGGAACAGGTGCCCGGGTTTTTCCAGCGGATCGAGTCGAACGTAGTTTTCCCCGGCCTGCCATTGGTAGCGCTCTCCCGACATCAGATCGAAAACCTGATACACGCTTCCCGGTTCCAACCCGAGCAACACCCCTGGGACGTCGACCATCGTTTCGTGAACTCGATGCGGATCGAGATTGACGACAACGATGATCTCGTTGCCGTAGGCGCGCTTGGCGAACGCCAGGATCTCGTCCGAGTCGGTCTCGAGGAAGGTCAGGTTGTCCAGCCGCTGCAAGGCGGGGTTTTCGCGACGGATGCGGTTGAGCCGCGCGACGTCCTGCTTGATGTTGCCCGGCGCGTTCCAGTCCCTGACGACGATCTGGTACTTTTCCGAGTTCAGGTACTCTTCGCTGCCGGGATGCAGCGGTGTGTGCTCGCACAGCTCGTAGCCGCTGTAAAGGCCGTACACCGGCGCCAGAGTGCCCGCGAGGAGCAGCCGAGCCCGGAACGCCGGGCGCCCGCCCGTCTGCAAGTATTCATGCAGGATGTCCGGCGTATTGGCGAAGAAGTTCGGCCGGAAATACTCGGTCATCTCCGTTTGGGTGAGCTCGGTCAAGTATTCTACGAGGTCCTCTTTCGTGTTCTTCCAGGTGAAGTACGTGTAACTCTGGGAGAAGCCGAGCTTGCTCAGCGTCTTCATGCGCTTCGGCCGCGTGAACGCCTCGGAGAGGAAGACTACGTCGGGGTAGGCGCGCTGCACTTCCGCTATCACCCATTCCCAGAACGCAAGCGGCTTGGTGTGCGGGTTGTCCACGCGGAAACTACGCACTCCGCGTGCCGCCCAGTACAAGAGCAGGTCACGGCAGGCGTCCCAGAGTGCCTCGCGGTCGGCGCACCAGAGGTTCAAGGGGTAAATGTCCTCGTACTTCTTCGGCGGGTTCTCCGCGTAGCGGACGCTGCCGTCCACGCGCACGAAAAACCATTCGGGGTGCTCCTTTACCCACGGATGATCCGGCGCGCACTGAAGCGCGAAGTCGATGGCGATCTCCATGCCGAACTCCTTCGCCGCGCGCACGAGCCGGACGAAGTCGTCCACCGTTCCGAGCTCGGGGTGGACCGCCGCGTGCCCGCCTTCGCGCGCACCGATGGCCCACGGACTGCCGACGTCGTCCGGCGCGGCTTTGAGCGCGTTGTTCTTCCCCTTGCGGTGGTCACGCCCGATCGGGTGAATCGGCGGCAGGTAGATCACGTCGAAGCCGAGCGAAGCGAGCTCGGGCAAGCGGCGTTCGACGTCTGCGAAGGTTCCGTGACGCTTCGAGCTCGCGGTCTGGGAACGGGGAAACAGCTCGTACCAGACGGCAAACGCCGCCTCTTCCCGATCTACGACGAGGCCGAGCATGGGAGCAAAGCGCGCGACATCCTCGGGACGGAGCGGACCCGACGCCGACTCGTGCCAGACGTCCGAGAGCGCCAGCGACAGCCGTTCGTAAATCGGAGCCGACGTTGCCTCGAGCCGGGCCGCGACGTCGAGCAATTGCTGGCGCGCGCCGCCGCCGCCATCCGGTCGCGCGGAGGCGATTCTGAGCAGACGCGCTCCTTCGAGGAGCTCGGGCGCCGTGTCCTGGCCAGCCTCGACCCGCTTGCGAAGCTCGACGGACCACGTGCGGATCGGATCGGGCCACGCCTCGACGCCGTACTGCCAACGCCCGAGCGCGTCGGGACGGAAGCTGCCGAACCAGCGATCCGGATTGAACTCGAATTCGAGCGGCGCCACACGATCGGCGCGATCGTCGGCGTGGCAGTACACGATGCGCGCCGAGATCAGATCGTGGCCGTCCTTGAAGATGTCGGCACCGACATCGACGCGGCCACCGAGCGCTCGCTTGATCGGATAGCGCCCGCAATCGACGCTGGGAGTCACGCTTTCAATGACGACGCGTTCGGTTCCCTTGACCGCCAGAGAGACTCGCGGCAATTCGCTCGGTCGAGGCGACGTCGAGACGTAGGTCGTTGTCACGGGGCGGCAGTTTGGTCGGCGAGGTTACCACCGTCAAGACGTGGAACCGTTCGGCGTCACTGCCGCGCCTCGGCGTCCGCGCAGCAGCGAAACCCGGTCGAATAGTCGTGGTAGTCGACGGGATGGGCCACGGTTCTGTACTCGCAGCCTTCGCCGTTTTGGAACGTATCCATGAAGAAACCTCCCAGAAAGGTGCCCTCTTCGTCGGCGACCCACTCGTGCAGGTTTCCCACCATGTCGAACACGCCGTAGTCGTTGGTGCAGCCTTCGAACGCGCCAGCCGGCGCGACGCTGTGCGGAAGCTCGAACAAACGGGGATCGTTCATCCAGCGCGGACTCCACATCGCCGAAGCGTCGGCGTCGGGCGGGCCAAAACGTTTGAACAGCGTGACCACGGGGTGGTGGTCGAGCTTGCGGAACCGATCGTTGCAGACGCCGGGTTTTCGCAGCGGTCCGTAGGGATAGCGCGTGCCCGAAGGGCCGCGGCACGCGCGCACCCATTCGTCGATCTCGCACAAACGCTTGCCGGCGCTTTCGCAGGCGGCGGCGGCTTGCACGCCGCTGATGTAACCTTGCGGCACGCGGCCGGCCACGCTCTCGGCTTTCACCTTCGCCTCGTGACCGTCGATGCGGCGATTGGCGGGCCATTCTCGCGCCCCGGCCGTGACCAGGGACGCTTCCCAGCGATCGACGCAGTAGGGTCCCTGAGCGCGTTTGACGAGCGCCATCTCTGCTGGACACCCGGGCGCGAAGGAGCGCGAAAAAGAGCGCTCCGCGCCGCCGGAGTCTCTGTCCTCGCCGAGCGCACCCTCGCCCGGCGGTGTACGCGACTTCGCGCGCTCGATCGCGGTAGGCCTCGCCGGCTCGGCGCCGACCACCCGCAGGCCCGAGCGCGCACGCTCTGTCGCACAGCCGAGCGCGACGATGCACGCCAGGGCCGCCGAGAGCGAGCGCGCCGAGAGCATGACGTAATGTTGCCGAGCCGTCCGCTCGCGGTCAACGAGGCCAAACGGCGCGCCCGACCCGCCTGCGCCCGGGTCGACACCGGGTCAACGGTGCCACACTTGCGTCCGCGTGCGCGCTCCTTCAGCGTTTGACGCATGGAAACCAAAGCGCAAAAGGGATTCGCCGCCACGCTGCTTGCCGAAAATCTGATCGGAACCGAACGTGGAGAACCGGGCGACGACGCCTTCGGCCGCCGCAACCCGGCATGCCGAGACGATTTGGTCACCTGCGCACCCTCGAGCACGCGCGAACAGGTGGTGCGAGCGTGCCAAAGCGCGCGCGAGGCGCAGAGAAAGTGGGCCCGCGTCCCCGTTCCCGAACGCGGCCGGGTGCTGGGACGGCTCGCGCGCCTGCTCTCGGACGGCAAGGAAGACCTGGCACGCTTCATCGCGCGCGAGATCGGTAAACCGATTCGCGAAGCGCGCGGCAGCGTTCAGGAAGCGATCGACACCGCCGAGTTCTTCCTCGGCGAAGGACGTCGCCTCTACGGGCAAACCGTGCCGAGCGAGCTTTCCGACAAGGAGCTTTTCACCTACCGGCGGCCAATCGGCGTCGTAGCGGTGATCACGGCGGGAAACTTCCCGATCGCCGTGCCGTCGTGGAAAATCGTACCCGCCGTATTGTGCGGCAACGCCGTCGTGTGGAAGCCGAGCGAGGATGCACCGGGAACCGCGACTCTGTTTGCCGAGCTCTTGCTGGCGGCGGGGCTGCCCGCCGGCGTCGTCAACGTCGTGCACGGCGGCGGCGCGGGGGAGGCGGGCGAGTTTCTCATCGAGCAAGTGGACGCGGGCTTGCTCGACAAGGTGAGCTTCACCGGCTCGACGGCGGTGGGTCGCAAGATCGGCGAGGCGTGCGGGCGCAACCTGCAGGTTCCTTCGCTCGAGCTCGGAGGCAAGAATCCACTAGTGATCCTCGCCGACGCCGATCTGGAGCTTGCGGTGACGGGAGCCCTCTGGGCGTCGTTCGGTACCGCCGGACAGCGCTGCACCAGCTGCGGCAACATCATCGTCGACCGCCGCGTGATGCCCGCCGTGCGGGAACGCCTGGCCGAGCGAGCGCGCGCGCTCAGCATCGGCGATCCGCTGCACGAACGCACGGACTACGGACCGTTCATCAACGAACGTTTTCTCGGGCGCTGGGTCGAACAGCGCCAAACCGGGATTGACGACGGTGCGCAGCTCCTGCTCGACGGCGCCCCGATCACGGGGGAAAACGTGCCCGATCGTTTCGCGGGCGACCCCGTACGCGGGCTCTACGCGACCCCTCGCATCTTCGACGGCGTTCGAATGGGCATGCGCATCGCCCAGGAAGAATGCTTCGGCCCGACGGTGAACCTGGTCGAGGTCGACGGCCTGGACGAAGCCCTCGCCGCAGCCAACGGCACGCGCTACGGGCTCTCGAGCGCCATCTACACGAAAGACGCCCGCGTCATGCTGCGTTTCAAGGAAACGATCTCCGCGGGGATGGCGAGCATCAACAACTCGACCACGGGAGCCGAAGCGCACCTTCCGTTCGGCGGCAACGGCTGGTCGGGCAACGGCACTCGAGAAAGCGGCATCTGGGTGCTCGACGCCTACACGCGCTGGCAGGCGATCAACGTCGACCTCTCGGGGACCCTGCAAAAGGCTCAAATCGATGTGTCCGACGCGCCGCTGCCGCGAGTACCGGATTTCGCCTCGGCGGTGCCCGCGACGCGCGCTGACTGACGGCGGCGGGTGCCGATCAGTACGGGTTTTCCGGCGTCGACGCCGGAACCGGCGGCTTGGATTCGACGGGCTCGTCGTCGGGGATCGCCCAGGCTGGCTTGACCCAGGCCCCGTTCGGCCCGGCGTCGGCCGCCGCCGCGTCTCTCTTGTCCTCGCGCCCGGGCGCCAACGCCGCGCTCCCTACCTCGTCAGCGGAAGCGTCGAGCTCGGCGGACGCGTCTTGTGCCTGTTCCGCTTCGAGGTCGCCCGCATCTTCATCGAACTCGGACAGCGCGCCCGCCTCGGGAAGCGCGTTAGGAGCGGCAGGCGCCGTTTCCGCCCCGACGGCACGGCGCGGCACGGTCGGAAGCTCGGGCTCGCCCTTCGGCCGCAGCATGACGAACCCGAGGACGAGGCCCGCGCCGAGCGCGGTGGCCGCCACGCCGAGGATGGCCGTGGTGCCCCGCGCGCGGCTCGAAGACTGCTGCGCCGTGCCGAACTGACTGAGCGTGAGCGTGGGCTCCACCACCAGAAACTGCTTGCGCGACGGAGCCAGGGGCGCGTCTTCGGATTCGTTCTCGTCCGCCTCCGCGGCCGCCTCGTCGCGCTCGCTCTCGGGCGCCGTTTCATCGGGCGACGCGCTCTCCTGGCGCGACGACGGAGGGCCGGGTTGGGTGGGGCGCGCCGCAGTACCGGCGAAGCTCGAGCGCGCCGCTGCGGAATTCGGAGCGGCGCGGGCTCCACGCTGCACCAAGACGTCGGGCTCGGTGCTTTCCTGCTCGCGAATCTCGATTCCCAGCGCGTCGCGCAAGCTGTCGCTGAGCTCGCGCGCGGATTGAAAGCGGCGCTCCGGATCTCGCTGTGTCGCACACGCGAACCATGCGTCGAAACCGAGCGGCACCGGCGCGACTTCGGAAGGCACCGGGATGTCGCGCACGCAGATTTGCAGCACCAGATCGCCGAGACCGTCGCTGGAGAAGGGTCGCTGCCCGGTGAGGCACTCGAACGCGATGATCGCGAGCGACCACAGGTCCGATCGATGATCGACGGTCTTGTTTCCTTGAGCCTGCTCGGGGCTCATGTAGTACGGCGTCCCGAGCAGCGAGCCCGTGCGCGTGCGCGCGCCCTCCGGACCGAGGCTCGCCACGGGGACCTTTGCCACGCCGAAATCCAGCACCTTGGCGACCTCTTCGTCGTCGTTCTTGACGAGGAACACGTTCTCCGGCTTGAGGTCCCGGTGGACGAT
>DASWGX010000484.1:0-15295 GCA_036393455.1 Polyangiaceae bacterium | reverse complement strand
CGAAACGCAGAACGATCGGGCGTGGCTCGTCGGTCTGGTGCGCTCGACGACTCCGGAGGGCGACCCGGTCACCAGCTACAACGGCTTCGGATTTTTGGCCTGGGACCCCACCGGCAAGCTGTCGCCCCCTGGCGAGAGCAGCGCGCCGACGCTGATTCAGAACTTCCAGAACCAGGTGGAGGCGGCGGGCGAGTTGGGCTGCGGCTTCGAGGCGACCCTCGAAGCCTGGTACCGCTTTTTGATCGATCCCGAGCCCCCGTTCGAGGTCGTGATCAACGATCAGGACAACGCGGTGGCGCAGGGCATCGATCAGGATGTGTTGAATCAGCGCGCGGCGTTCCTGCGGCCCGACTCCCTGGTGGCCGTGATCATGCTGTCGGACGAAAATGACTGTTCCGTGGTCGACGGCGGCATCGGCTGGTTGACGACGCACCCGGGCGAAACGGGTTCGACGTTCCACATGCCGCGCCCTACCTCGACGTGTGGCACCGATCCGAACAGCGCTTGCTGCCGTTCCTGCGCGCTCACGGAATCGAGCCCGCCCGAAGGCTGTCAGCCGGTCGCGAGTGACCCGAACTGCCAGCCGTCCCCTCCCGCGCCCGTCCTCAACAACATCGAGGACCCGCTCAATTTACGCTGCTATCAGCAGAAGCAGCGTTTCGGTTTCGATTTGCTCCATTCGACGCAACGTTACGTCAACGGGCTCACCCAGGGGTTGATCCCGAATCAGGCGGGAGATCTGGTTCCGAATCCGCTCTTCGTACCGGGCGAGATGTCGACCAGCCGCAATCGGTCGCTCGTATTCCTCGCCGGCATCGTCGGCGTCCCCTGGCAGGACATTGCCACGCCGGAGACGCTGGATGACCCGGCGGCGCTCGAGTACATGACGGCGGATGAGCTCAATGCCGCCGGGCGCTGGGCCACTTTGATCGGCGACATCGGGCAACGCGACCCGTTCATGGTGGAATCGGTGCAGCCGCGGAGCGGCACCAACATGATCGCCAACGTCTCGATCACGCCGCCTGAAGGCGCGTTCAACGTCATCAACGGCCACGAGCAAACTCCGTTGCCGGGTAGCGAGGACGACCTTCAGTATGCGTGCATCTTCCCGCTGAACCCGCCGCGCGACTGCAGCGACGGCAGCGGGGAAACCGCTTGCGACTGCTTCGCAGACGAGCTCGAGTCGAACCGCCCGCTCTGTCATCAGGACGGCGGCGGTGCGGTCGGGACCACGCAGTACTACGCGAAGGCGTATCCCGGCACGCGGCACCTTCAGGTTCTGCGCGACTTCGGGGCCAATTCCATCGTGGCCTCGATTTGTCCGAAGAACGTGACGGGCGACACGACGGACGCGTCGTACGGCTACAACCCGGCGGTCAACGCCATCATCGACCGCTTGAAAGAAGTGTTGAGCGGCCGTTGCTTGCCGCGCCGGCTCGCCGTGGACGAGAACAATCAAGTGCCGTGCAAGGTCGTCGAGACGGCGCGCGGCGGGCTCAGCTGCGACGTCCCGGGCCGAGCGCCGATCAATCCCGATGAAGCAGCCTTGCTCGTTCCGGCGGTGCTCGAGCAGCTCGAGACCGAAAACTTCTGTGGAACGCAGTTCGACATTCCTTGCGAAGAATTCGCTCAGATGTGCGAGATCGTTCCGGCGGGCAATCTCTGTCAGAACCAGCAGAACGCCACGCCCGAGGTCGGGTATTGCTACGTCGATCCGGATCCGCCGGCCAGTATCGGCAACGCGGAGCTCGTCGCCAACTGCCCGGCCTCCGAACGGCGGCTCTTGCGCTTCGTCGGAGATGACACGCCGCGGGGCGGAGCCGTCGCCTTCATCGCTTGCTTTGGCGACTCGTTCCAGGGGATCACGCCCGCCGGCGGGTGACATTTCGCCGCGGCCGTCTTGCCGCCGGCCGCCAGCGAGCCGCCGAGATCGGGAGCGACGAGCGGGCGGCGCCCTCGGGCGCCGCTCGTCGTTTTGCGGCGCGACATTTACCGCGGAGCTCGCTCGCGTGTAACATACGCTCCCGGATTGGATCCGCGAAAGAACATTCTGGTCATCGAGGACGAGCCGCACATCGCGCTCGGCCTGCGTGACGCTCTGGAGTTCGAGGGCTTTCGCGTCGCGACGGCGGGCAGCGGCCGCGAAGGAGTTCAGCTGGCGCGACAGGAGCGCCCGAACGCGATCCTGCTCGACTTGATGCTGCCGGACATCAACGGCTACCAGGTGTGCGAGGAGCTCCGCAGGGTCGATGCTTTCGTTCCCATCATCATGCTCACGGCCAAGAGCCAGGAGGCGGACAAGATCCGAGGGCTCGACGCCGGCGCGGACGACTACGTCACCAAGCCGTTCAGCGTCGGAGAGCTCGTGGCGCGGATCCGCGCGCTGTTTCGCCGCACCAATCGCCCGAGCGAGGCAACGAGCTTCAAGCTCGGAACCACGACGATCAACGTGACGGCGCACGCTCTGGAACGCGCGGGTGGCAAGCAAGAGAGCCTGAGTTTTTACGAAGTGGAGCTGTTGCGGTTGCTCCACGATCGTTTGGGGCAACCGGTGGGGCGCGAGGAAATCCTCAAGAAGATTTGGGGCGTCGACGCGAACCCGACCAACCGCACCATCGACAATTTCATCGTCAAGCTGCGCAAGAAGCTCGAGAAGAGCCCGGACAAGCCGCGCCACATCCTGACCGTGTACGGTTTCGGGTACAAGTTGGTGCCCTGAGGGGCCGCCCAAGACACGCTCTCGGCTCCCCGGCCCCCCGCGCGTTCAACGTTTGCGAGGTACGAGGACGTTGCGCGGATCCGTGGCGATCGTCTTGTCGTCGTCGAGGGCGGTCGTCAGATCGAGGCTCTTGCCGTCGACACCTTCGCGCACCTGTCGCGTGAGAAGCTCGAGAGAGCGCGCGGAGCCCAGGCGTTTGCCCGCGGGCATTTCGAGGCCGTGCCGGAGCTCGCCCGACACCGGCTGGAGGCCGTCCCAGACGAGCAGGATCTCGCGCGCGCGCCGGCCGAGCTCGACCAGGTGCCGCGTCAGAGCGCGAGCTTGGCCGTCCTTGGTCGACACGTCGAGGACTCGGGCGGGACCGCGTTGTCCGTCGAGTTCGACGAGCATGATCGGCTCGGGCTGGCTCGACGTGAAGCCGAGCGCGCCGACTTTGCTCGCCTGGACGCGAATCGACGTCGCGCCGGGCCGGTTCGGAAACGGAAGCGCGTAGCGCGACAGGTCTGCAAGGCGATCGGGTCGCCGCGGGAGGTAGTCGCGCACGGTATACGGTAGGCTCGGCAGGAGGTCGGCCGACGCCGGAGGTACCGGAATGCACACGCGGCCGTCCGGCAGGGTATCGGGCGGACAGGGCGCGTCCGACTGCCGCTCGGCCGGGCTCGGGGTCGCGGCAGCGGCCGATTCTCGCCGGCGCAAGAGCTCGGCGCCTTGGGCGACGAGAGCGAGGACCGCGACGAGCACCGTGGCGCGCACGGCGGGGTGCATCCGTGGAGCCTAGCGCAGGCCGGCGCGGGCCGGGAAGTCGCGGCTTCGCGAGGCTTACTTCGGTTGGATTCGGGCATTGATTCGGTCATGGCGTGTTGATAGCCCAGGGACGGTGTTCCTCGCCGAGAGACTCACGCCAGCCGACGCGGCGGTCTTGGAGACCTTCGTCGTGCCCCGCTACCTCGCGCTCTATGGCCAGCTCGTGCTCGAGATGCTGCTCGAAAGCGAGAGCCCGCGTATCGCGCATCTGGGCTGTCGTACCGGCTACCCGGACCGCAAGCTGTTCGAACGTATGGATGGGGCCTCGCTGATCGGTCTCGATCCGTCCTTGCCGGCGCTCGAGCTCGCGCGGAACAAGGCTGCCGTGCTCGGCGATGCCGCGATCGAGTACCACGTGACCGGTTCGCTGCCCTGCAAGCTCGAGTCCGAGCAGTGTTCCCACGTGCTCTCCCTACACCCGAATTCGACGCGCAAGAGCCGCGCCGATCTGTTCCGAGAGATGGCGCGGCTGCTCTACAGTGGCGGGCAGGCGCTGGTGGCGCTACCGCTGCGCGGCTCGTTTCAAGAAATCGCCGACCTGTTTCGCGAGTACGCGCTCAAGTTCGGCGACGGCGACTTCGCCAAGGCCGTCGACACGGCGTTCGCGGCGAGGCCGTCGCTCGAGATGCTGTCGGAAGAGCTCGAGCAAGCCGGGTTCGAAGACGTCGACGTCGAAGTGCGCGGGGCCGAGCTCATGTTCGACAGCGGCCGGGCCTTCATCGAGGATCCGGCGTCGCGGCTCTTGATTCTTCCGGAGGTCCGCAGCTGGCTCGGCACCGCCGACCTGAAGGAGCCGCTCGGATACGTCAGGGACGCCGTGGACAAATACTGGTCGGAAACTCAGCTCGGCCTATCGCTGAGCATCGGTTGCGCGAGCGCGCGCAAGCCGTGACTCAGTAGCGGTATTGCCAGAGCAGGTCGAGCCCCGCCCCGAGCTGGCCGAGCTCGGTGCGCAGCGACCAGTTTCTGAGGAAGCGGTACTCGAGGGCGCCGCCGACACCCTCTTGCACGTCCTGATCGCTCTGAAGCGCTCCTTCCTCGCGTTTGTAAACGCCTTCCAGCCAAACCTGATCGCTGATGCGATAGCGCGCTCCGATCGTGGCGTAACTGCCTGGTTGCTCGCTGCTTTCGCCGTAGCCGGAACCAGGAGGCGCCGCGGCCGAGCCCTCGGTCGTGGCGCGTACCTGAATCGGCGTTTCGCTGAGCAATTGGTTCAAAGCCTCCGCAACCTGTCCCGCCGCGGTCGTTGCAGCGCTCCCGCCGGTGCCGCTGCCGAGGAGCAGGGCTTTCGCGGCTTGTTCGTTGGTGCCGGCGTCCGCCGCCACCGGTGGATCGGTCGTCCAGCGGAAGGTGGGATCTTTGAGCGTGCCGCGCACGTCGATCACCACCTTGGTGCCTTCCGCGCTTCGCCAGGCCGCCGTCACTTCCAGACGAGGGTTGTCGTTTTCCCCCGTGTCGAACAACACGCGGCCGTGCTCGATCGAAAACGGCTTGCCGAGCACCTGCAAGGCGCCGCCGGAAGTCAGGTTGACCGTGCCCGTCACGAGGGCTTCGTGGTCCAGGCTGAGCACCGGGTCGCCGGTGATCGGGATGTCGAGGCCGGCCTGGGTGACGCGGACTCGATCGCCGAGCAGGAATTGGATCGTCCACGGCGTCGCGGCGCCGCTATCCGCGACTTCGGGTTCTCCGAGCGGCTGCAGCACGGAGATCTCCGGGTTCCTTTCGACTTCCAGGAGCGAGCGCTGGCTGCTGCGCGGCAGCTCGGCGACGAGCTCGGGCACGTGCAGCGTGACCCACATCTCGTCGCGTTTACGCTCGATCTGGACGCGCGCCCAGGCGCGCTGTCCGGTCGTCACTTCGGCCAGGGTGACGCCGTCGACGACGACGGGGATCTTGTGGCCGGCAAGATTGGCTCGCACGCTATCGAGCTCGAAACCGTCGAGACCAATGTCGGCTGAGAGCCAGAAGTTCCGGCGTTCGGAGCGGACCTTGCCCGAAAGTCCCGAGCGAGAGGGGTCGCTCGGGTGGGCGACCTCGATGCGGTTGGAGCCGTCGGGTTCGGCGACGGCTCTCGCCCAGACGTCGGCGTCGTCGATGCGAAAGCCGAGGGCGTCGATCTCCAAGCGGCCGTGCGTCAGGTGCGCCTGACCGTCGAGGCTGGCGCGAAACGACGGGGCGTCGGGGTCGTCGGCCGAGCGCGGGACGGGGGACAGGCTCGCCCGCAAGTGGCCGGTGACTTCGCCGGACAGATCCGACAAGAGATCGCGCACGACGGGCGACAGGATGACCGCGTCGAAGTTACGAGCGTCGAGAGAAATCAAAATGGGCTGCCGCTCGCGAAGCGCGAACCAATCGCCGCGCGGTTCGAGCCCCGCGTTGACGCGGGCGTCCAGGCGTCCGCGCGCGTGCTCGAGCGCGAGGCGACCGCTCAGCGCGCCCTGGTCGGCCTCGAGCTCTATTTCGCCTCGGCCGAGTGGAATGCCTTCGATCGCCGCTGCTTCGAGCTCCAGGTTCGCGGAGAACCGAGTCGCGCCCTCGTTCCTTGTCGCTGACACGGCGCCGCGCAGACCGCCGCCTAGCTTCGCCTCTGCGAGCGGCTCGAACAGATCGAGGGGCAACCCTTCCAGCGCGAGCTCGGCGCTCCCCTTCCAGTCCGAAAGCTCGAGCACGCCGTTGGCCTTGAGCTCGCCCCGCGCCACGCCCCAGGCGACGCGCTTGCCGTTGCTGAATATCTCGGTCCTACCGCCGAATTCCCGCGTCTCCCAACGATACTGAAGCGACGTGTTCACGTCGACGCCGTGGGTCAGCCCCGTACGGGTACCGCGGAACCGTTGAAGCTCGACGTTCGCGTTCAGTACCGGTGCGTTCAGAGTGCCGCTCATCGCGAGCCTGCCGCCGACGTCGCCGTCGAGCCCTTCCACGCGCACGGGCTCCGGCAGCGAGGACAAGGGCCGAGGCGGTACCGTCGCCATGACCGTCATCGGCGTGTTGGCCAAGAGCTCCCCCAGACGCTCGGGGTGCGCGAGCACGCGCAGCCATTCGACGCGGAGGGCGCCGCTCATGGACGCCAGCGTGCCGCCGCCGTCGAACAGCCGTACGGTGCCGCTGACGTCGCCGCGCGTGCCGTCCAGGCCGCCGCCCACTTGAACGTCGATGCCGTCGAGCTCTATCCGCTCTCCGTCTCGGCACGGCCCGACCACGACGTGAAGATTCCGGGTTTGCGCCACGACGATCGCGTTCGGCAGCTCGGTGGGATCGGAGCGCTCGAGACGCACGCGGAGCTCTCCGGTGCCGGCGATCCCGTCCCAGGGCGGGCAAACACCGAGCCTCTGCAGCAAGGCGAGGTCTATCTCGGTGAACGCGAGCGTTGCCCGGCCCGTCAGGTTGTAAAAAGAGCTCGCCTCGAGCGCCGGCCCGGCCAAGCTCGTTTCCCACTGCGCTTCCGCGCGCGCCACTCCCGGCACGGAGGTGGTGAGCGTACCTCGCAGATCTTCGCGGTTGAGCGTCGTGGACAGCTCGGCGTCGATACCCTCTCGGCCGAAGAGAGTGCCCCGCGTCAGTCCGATATCGAGGCGGCCGCCTTGAAAGTCGTGCGCCGACGTCACGTCGGCGTTCAAGCGCAGGGTTCCCGCGAACCGATTCGGTGCAGCCCCGAGCAGGTCCGCGATCCGCGCCAGATCGAGCCCGTCTCCGCTGGCTTGCAGCGACCAGAGGCGCGGCTCGATGCGGACGGAGCCGGTGAGATTTCCCCCGGCTCCCGTGATCGCCAGGTTTTCGAGCAGCAAGCGGTCCTCGGCGAACACGAAGCTCTGCAGTTTGGCGTGGAGCTCCGTGTTGCCACGCGCGACGTCGACGACGATGTCGTCGAGCCGAGGCTTTCCCACTGTCGTGAGCCGCGCCGCGCCGCCCAGGGAGAGGCCGGCGGGCCCGGTAAGCTTGAGCTCGATGCGCGGCTGCCGCGCCTGACCCCGCGCCGTGGCACCCACCCGCTCGAACGAAAAATCAGCCACTGTGAGCCCGGTTCCATCGACGGACCCTTCCAAGCTCAGGCGCTCGGGCTCCGAGAGCCGTCCCCGCGCGCGAAGCTCGAAGCGGCCGGCTTCGAGCCGGGCCGGGCCCTGTTCGAGGCGCGCGAGATTGCCGTGGACCTTGGCGTCGACGAAGCCATCCTCGATGTGCGCCGTGACGTCGGCTTCCACGCTTCCGTTCGCATCGACCACCTTGGCGATGCGCGGTGCACGCGCGAGCTCGAAGCGGGGGATGCGCGCGGACAGATCGACCACGCCGCGCGACGAAATCGAAACGTCGGTGGCGAACGGCATTCCCGGCTCCTGCAGCTCCGCCCGGCCGTTGAAGCCGATCTCGCTGATGTGGCCCGTGATCTCGGCGGCCGGCACCGAGTACCCGGCGATCTCGGTGGGCTCGGTGACGCCCCGGCCGTCGGCGCTGACGCGGCCCCGGCGCGCCGTGATCACAAAGTTTGCCCTTGCGTCGATCGCCGTCGCCGGCGCGTCTTTCAGCACCGCGGCCAGGTCGAACGCCCTGGCCGTTACGTCGAGGTCCGCGCCGACGTCCCCGCTCAGGGTCACCGGACCGCGAGCCACGACTTCGCTCGAGTCGAGCTTCACGGTCGCCGAAGCGTCGAGCACCGGCAGTTTGCCGTCGAGCTCCACACGAACGCTCGCGTCCTCCAGCACGGGCCACTCCGGCCACAGCACACGCACGGAATCGGGTCGCGCGCGCGGCACGTCCGCGACGACGTGAAGCTCGTTGCCGTCGACGCGCACGAACGCGGACAACCCGAGCTCGCCGAAGAAGCCGTCGAAGGACCCCCAGACCGCGCCGGGCGCGCGTACGTGAACCGAGCCGACTCCCTGGGCGTCAGCACCGCCCCAGCCGCGAGCCACCATGCCGAAGCGTTCCACGTCGACCGCGGCGCCGCGCGGCGACGCCAACACCGATCCACGCGCGCCGGAAACGTGCACCTCCAAGGTCGGCGAACCGCCGAGCTGCCCGCGGCCGTAGGCATTTCCGACCTCGATCACGGGCAGCCAGACCCTGACGTACGTTTCGGGGGCAGTCGTCGTCGGCGACGGCGGGGCCGCCAGCTCGAAGGCATGAGCGAGCGTCGGCTTTCCGCTCTTCGGATCGGGAATGAGCTCGACTTCAGCGCGATCCACGCGGACGTGGCGGATCGTGAGGGTGGCCTTTTCGGCCGCGAACAACAGGTCCGTCAGAAGATCGATCAGATCGGCTCGGACTCGCAGCCCCGAGAGCTTGAGCACGCGGGCCTCCGAGGCGTCGTACATGCTGACCGTCCCGACGCGCAGCCCGGTCGAGCTGAGGGCTTCCAGCGCCTCGATCTCTATTCGTCCTACGAACAGATCGGAGAGGAAGCTCGAGAGGGCTTCTTCAGTGCACTCGCGCGAAGCAGCCAAGTTCAAGTGCAGGACCACGCCGACCGCGCTGGCCGAAACGAACACCAAGATCAGGCCGAAGCCGCCCAGCACGCGCCCCACGGCCCTGAGCATCACGGAGCGGGCCATCAGTACGCCTCACCGATGGCAAAGTGGATCGTCAACGGGATCGACCAAGAGCCGATTTGTAGCGGACGCGGCTCGCGATCGGCGAGGAAGGCGTCGCCGTCGTCCGCCGCGCCGGCCTCCTGTTGCAGCCCTGGAACCCGATAGCCGATGTCGAGCCGCAGCGGGCCGACCGGCGTCTGATAGCGAAGCCCTGGACCCACCGACAAGTGGGGTACGGCGAAGCGGCGGAAATCCACCAAGCTTTCCGAGACGTCGCTCGCGTCCACGAAGATGACACTTTCCAGGGGTCCTGTGATGCGAAAGCGTAGCTCGACGGACGCTTCCCACAAGGTGAGCCCTCCGAGCGGCCTGATACAGCCTCGCTCTTCCAGCTCGTCGAGCGTGCTCGTGATCACTTCGCCGTCGGGCGTCATCGTTTCGCGCGAGCAGTTCGCGCCGGTCGGGATCAAAAAGCCTACCGGACCGTGAGGGCCCACTTCGCGGAAGGGGTAGCCCCGGTTCGAATTCGGACCGCCGGAGTAGAACGCGCGAAACAAGAGCTTGTGCTGATCGCGGATGACGTCCGGGTCGCTCGGATTGCGGGTGAGGACCTGTCCCTCGGTGCTCCCTGGGTCGAGCGTGTGGCCGTAGTCTTGGGGAAAGAGCATGCCGAAACCGAGACGCGTGCCGAGCACCAGACGCCGGTGTCCGAGGAGCTCGCGGAACGCGCGGATTTCCGGCCGAATTCTGACGTCCGTGACGGTGCCCGCGAAGAGTCGGGTGGCGACTTGAAGCTTGTTGCTGAGCACCAGGCCGTTCTTCGGTTGAATCGGATCGTCGCGCAGATCCAGGCGCGTCTCGAGCTCCGGGAACGAGACTCTGACGGGATCGAGGCCCTCGGGCCTTGCACCCTGGTATGTGAAGGGAAAGTTGGCCTGCCAGTTGTAGGACGGCGCCACGAACAGGCGATGGTCCCAGAAGGCCCGCTCCACGCCGGCTGCCGTTCGAAGTTGGTTGTAGCCGATGATCACTTCGTCATCGGGGTCCACGCCTTCCTGAGGAAGAAACAACAGGGGAAAGACGTTGTATTCGAGCCCGAGGCGCCCGGTGGTGCGGCCTTCCACGAACGACGGCTGCCTGAACGAGCTCCGGAGGCTGCTTTCGAACAGCGGTCGCGTCGGAGGCCGGAGTGAGTTCACGCTGGTCGGAAAGAACGTGACGCCGGGGCGCCAGCTGATCTCGAACTGACGTAAACCTCCGAGCAGATTGCGATCTTCCCAGCCGATGATCGCGTGCGCCGCGAGCCGCAGCGGGTCGAGACGCACACCGCCGCCGAGCCGCACCGTGCGCAGCAGGCTCTCCTGCACCCGAACCGTGAGCGGGACGGTGCCCGTGTCGGGGCGGTTCAAGTCTTCGTCGATGCGCGCGGAGGCGAAGACGCCGAGGCTGAAGAGGGCATTCTGAGCTTCGCGCAGGGCGGCGCGCGAGTAGCGCTCCCCTGGTTCGATTTGCAGGTTCTTGCGCACGATGTCTTCGGGGATCTCTTTCAAGCCTTCGATGCTGATGGGGCCGTAGTGCGAAAGCGGACCGGGCTCGATATCGAAGCCCACGCGCGCCTCGTGGCGCGCCACGTCCACGTGCGCGCTGCCTTTCACTTGCGCGAAGGCATAGCCGTCGTCGGCCAGAGCTTCGGCGATGCCGCGCTTCGACCGTTCGTACAGCGTTTCGTCGAAGGGCGCGCCGAGCTTGAGCCGGATCGCGCGCGTGGCTTCGGTCGCCGTCTCGAACGGCACCCGCGTCAGGCCGCTCGGGTCGATGCGCGCGACTCGCACGGGTTCGCCTTCGGTGACCTCGATTTCGACGCGCACGTGCCGCTCGTCCAGGTGCACGACGCGCGCGGCGATCACCTTGGCTTCATAGTAGCCGAGCCGCTGATAGTAGCGTTCGACGCGCTCGAGATCCTTCGCGAGCGCGCGCTCGTCGAGGATCTCGTATGGAAAGACGACGCCTTCCCACAGGCCGAAAAAGCGCGACGACGAACGCGTCGCGAGGCTCTCCTCGAGATCGTCCTCGTCGCCCTCGTGAACGTTTTCGAGCTCGACGCCGGACACGACGTCGCGGTTCGGCGGGTACGGCTGCTTGATGCAGCCGGCGGCAGAAGACAGCGCCACCAGGAGGGCGGCAACTCGTTTCAGCGCCACCCGGCGGAGGGCAACCGGATTGTGCCCGCGGCGCGAGCCGGCCCTACTCCTTCGGCGGCTTGCGCTTGACGCCCGGCAGCGTCGCAAGCTCGCTGGGCTCCTCTTCATAGGTCATGCTCTGATACGAGATGATTCCCATGATCGGATCCGCCTCCGTGCCTTGGGAAGCGCCGGTGAACGTGGTTGCGTACGTGCCAGTGACCGTGACTTTGGCACCAGGGGCGGGCAGCGGCTTCGGCAGCTTGACCCCCCAGAAGGTGTCGAGATACTCGGCGTCCTCCTTGCCTTTGTCGTACTCGTCGATGGCGTCGTAGATCTGAGCGAAGTTCGAGGCCCATCCGAGCACTTTGATGCTTTCGGATTCCGGGGCGTCCTTCTTTTCGCCGATCCAGAACGTGGGGATGGGAGCGATGCAGCCGTCGGGGTCGGCCTTTCCGCCCTCGTGCACCGCGCACTCCGGCGCGTCCATCAAGTTGGTCTTGGTGATGTACCCGCCCAGCGTGATCTTCTTTTTGGCCACGTCGGGGCGGTGGACGCGACTTCGCAGGTGGTAGCTGGCGCCCCAAACGGTGTAGACGTCTCCGTTCTTGATAGGGCGCTGGGGCACGTTCGGCACCGCGGGCATGTTCGCCTTGGCGCCGCTGAGCGCTTCCCTCGGCTTGTACTTGATTTCCTCTCCCCCGCAGCCGGTCGCGACCGGAACAGCGCAAGCGAGCAGTGCTACTCCAATAGAGCGATAAATCGAAAACGACATCAGTGGGACGCCTCCTCAGGGCAGGTTCGGGGACGGTAGTCGTTGATCGGGCGGGCCTGCAAGGCTCCCGAAAGGGGGATCGCGATTCGGAGTCTGGACACCGCTCCGCTCGGAGGGGAGTTTTGTTCTCGCGCCGTAGGCTCGGCTCGCGTGGAGCTCCGTCGAGGCTGGCCGGCCCGCCTGTCCGGGCCTCATGGGGCGAAGTCCCTGACGGCTTGCCAATTTGACAGGCATTTCCAGGCGATTAGCTTCCCGGTGCGTGGGTCGGACGGTAATCATCGGAGATGTTCACGGCTGCGCTCGGGAGCTCGAGGCGCTGCTCGGGGCCGTCGGCGTCGTTCGAGACGACGCGGTGCACTTCGTCGGCGACCTCGTGGCGCGGGGGCCGGACACGCGGCGCGTACTGGAGATTGCGCGCGAGCTCGGCGCGCTGTCCGTCGTCGGAAATCACGAACAACGCCTGCTCCACGCTCGGGCGGCGCGGGCGCGCGGAGAGCGTGGTCCCAAGCTCGGCCCCTCGCATACTCTGCTGATGCGCACTCTGACCGACGAGGAATGGGCGGAGCTCGATGCGATGCCGCTCTACCACGACCTCGCCCCGCACGGAGTGCGCATCGTCCATGCCGGAGTCGCGCCAGGTGTACCCATCGAGCAGCAGGATCCGTACATGCTCACGCACATCCGTTCCCTCGACGAGAACGGCGCGCCGTCGGCCAGCCTGGGAACGGTGCCGTGGGGCGCTCGCTACAGCGGGCCCCCGCACGTCGTGTTCGGGCACAACGCACCGGCGAAAATCCAGCTGCACGACTGGGCCACGGGCGTCGACTCGGGGTGCGTGTACGGAGGCGCTCTGACCGCGCTCGTGCTGCCGCCCGATGCGCCGGTGCCGCCCGTCGCCGAACGGCGCGATTGCATCGTTTCGGTGCCGGCCCAAAGAGTGTACTTCAGTCACTCGGGCTAGCTCCTGTCGCGAGGGTGTTTCCGTGTCCAGAAGGGTGAGAGTGCCGGTGAGGGGGCTCGAAGCGGGAGAGCGATTGCTCGAAGAGGCGGAGAGTCGCTACGTGCTTCGGGTGCACCGGCTTCGGCCCGGGGCGGAGTTTTCCGTGTTCGAGCCGCGCCTGCGCCGTGAAGCGGAGGCGCTCCTCGTCGGCGTCGAACGAGGACGTGCGCGCTGTCGGATCGTCGAGCCCGTGGCGGCGCGGCACGTCGCGCCCTTCGAGCTCCGGCTGCTGCAAGCCGTCGGCAAGGGCGACAAGGTCGAACAGGTCGTCCGCGATGCGACGGCCCTCGGGGCCACCCACGTGACGATCGTGGACGCGGAGCGTTCGGTCCCGCGGCGCTCGGGAAGGGCGAAAGAGCGCTGGGATGTCGTTGCGCTCGAGGCCGCGCGCCAGTGCGAGCGCGGCGACTTGCCCAATGTCGAAGGGCCCGTCGATTTCGCCGCCGCGCTCGCGAGCGCGCCCGCAACGACGCTCAAGCTGCTCTTCCATCCCGCGTCCGAAGAGGCGGCGGTGGGACGGCTCTCCGAGTGGGAGCCGAAGCTCGGCGTGACACTCGCCATCGGGCCCGAGGGTGGCTTCAGTCCGGAGGAGCTGCGCGCGGCCGAGCGCCACGGCTTTTCCGCGGTCACCCTCGGAGCGCTGACGCTGCGAACGGAGACCGCCGCAGTGGCGGCGCTCGCCCTCTGCGTCGGTTTTTTCGAGCGACGATTGCGCGACCGAAGCTTGACGTGAAGCCGCGTTTCGTGAATCAAAAGGATGCGTGTCGAATTCAGCCGAGGCTCCGCCGCTTCGTATCCTGGTGGCCAAGCCGGGCCTCGACGGTCATGATCGCGGCGCCAAAGTCGTGGCTCGGGCGCTGCGCGATGCGGGATTCGAGGTGATCTACACGGGCCTGCACCAAACGCCCGAGACGATCGCGGTGGCTGCAATCCAGGAGGACGTCGACGCGATCGGGCTTTCGCTGATGAGCGGCGCGCACAATACGCTGTTTCCCGCCGTCCTCGGCGAGCTCGCGAAGCGCGGCGGCAGCAACATCACGGTATTCGGCGGCGGAATCATCCCCGACGACGACGTTCCCCGTCTCGAAGCCGCCGGTGTTCGCCGGGTGTTCCAACCCGGCACGCCGCTTTCCGAGATCGTGGCCTGGGTCAGGGACAACGTCCGCCCCTTGTCAGTGCTCGCCGACGAGGACGTCTAGGTCGCGCGCCGCCCGGTCCGCCCGGCGCCTGTGGGTGTCGAGCCGCGCCCGAGTGTCCGCACGGCCACGCAGGGCGGCCTGCCAGCGCCGAAAAGTGGCTGAATTTCCAAGGTATGTGCCTTGCTGGGTCGCCGGCATGGTCCTGCTCAGCGCGCTGCCCTGCCTGATCGCTCTCGCCCTTTTCTCGCGGACCTTGCGGCTGCGTCCCGCGGCGAAGAGCCGCCGGCCCCCGCCACGCATGCCCAGCTCGCCTTGACTGAAGACTGAACAGATACTCATGTGGGCGGATCAAGGCTACAACTTCCGGTTTTCCTTGGGGAATCTGACCGGCCGACTTGTTGACACGGAGGGCCCAAGCCCCGTAGCTTCCCGATCGAACGTGGGAAGAAGTGGGTCAAAGTGTCAAGCAACCCCAAACTCCAGCGCCGGCGATGATGTTCCGAGGCCAGTTCGCTCATTCGATCGACGCCAAGGGCCGCGTCAGCTTGCCGGCACGGTTTCGCGATCAGCTGATGGCGACTGGTCACGCACGCCTGGTGATGACGCCGGCGCCGTTCGACCCGTGCCTGCACGTGTATCCGCTTCCGGCGTGGGAACAGTTCGAACAGAAGGTGAGCGAGCTGCCGAGCCTCGATCCCCACGTGGTCCGCTTTCGGCGCATGTACGTCTCGGCGGCAGTCGAGTGCGAGCTGGATCGCGCGGGGCGTCTACTGGTGCCGCCACACCTGCGCGATGCGGCGTCACTCGACAAGGAAGGGTTCTGGGCCGGCATGGGACGCATCCTGGAGCTCTGGTCCAAGAGCCGCTGGGACGCGGCGCTCAGCATCGGCCCCGAAGAGGAGCAAGCGTTCAAGCGCGCCGTGCTGGAGCAAATCCGCATATGACGATGCCCGCGGTGCCCTTCGAGCAAGGCAGACCGTACACGCACGTGACGGTGATGCCCAAGGAAGTCGCGGAGGTCGTGAATCCGCGGCCGGGTGGCGTCTACCTCGACGTGACGGCGGGAGGAGGCGGACACTCGTTCGCTCTGCTTTCGGCGTGCCCGTCGGCTCGGGTTTTCGCGTTCGATCGCGATCCGAAGGCGGTCGTTGCC
>DASWGX010000483.1:0-5754 GCA_036393455.1 Polyangiaceae bacterium | reverse complement strand
GGAGCTTCGCCGGATTGAAAATGTGGCTACCGTTTTGGTTCGTCCCCGCCGTCAGCGACGACCACGGCACTTGAACGAGGGTGAACGTGCTGCCGACGGTCACGTCCGTGTATGCGGCGGAGCAATTGGCGGCGGTGCAGTCTCCGCCGTCGGCGGAGTTCGAAGTTTCCGGATTTGCGAACTCCAGGTGCAGGCCGCCAACGTTGGTACCCATGGCATAGAATTCGATGCCGCCGTAAGCGACGGCGTCGTAGCAGGGGTTTATCCACATGCCGAAGCCGCCGCCCCAAACCGTGGCGCCGCTCACCGTCATTCTGACGGCCTGTGCGGTGCCGTTCGCTCCGGGCGTCGCGATGCTCCACATTCGCGTGCCGGTTCCGCCGCCTTCGCTTTCGTCGAAGCCGTAGGTGCCGGCGTTCAAGCCGTCCATGTTCTGCAGCGCCAGCACGCCGGCGAGGGGGTCGACCGAAGTTATAGCGTCGAAATTGCCGATCACGGGGTCGGAGCCCGCGGCCATGGTGACCACCTCGCAGGGGCGTTCGCTCATCGTCGTACCGCCCGTCCCGCCGGCGCCCGTCGCAGCGCCGCCCACGCCGGTGACGCTTCCGCCGACGCCGGTCGCCGCCGCTCCGCCCACTCCGACGGCTGCGCTGTTTGCCGCTGCCGTCGAGCCTCCGGCTCCCTGAGCGCTGGTGCTCACGGCGCCCGCGCCGCCGACGCCGGCCGCCGATGTCTGGCCGTTCCCGGTAGTTTCCGCGGCGCACCCGGGCGCCGTGGTTCCGAGGACGGCGGCTGCGCCACCGAGAAGAGCCGAGCTCAAGACATTCAGCTTTTGCATCGAAGTCTCCGAATTTCTTCCAAGTTTACGGGCGTTCCGGGGTTCCCGCTGGCGGGCTTGCGGCCAAGCTCGGAACACAGCGCCAGATTAGACGGGGCACACGAACCGATCGGGTCAACAAAATACAAGCCTCGAGATGGCTCGCGCGCTTCGGTTCTTACCCTCGCCGGCCCAGAGCTGCAAAGGCTCGACGCCCTCTAGTCGGGGACGTTGAAGCCGCGGCTCAGCGTCACCGGCGAGCCCTGATACGGAGGAACGCGAGCGCCGCGGAAGGCGCGAGTGACACAGCTGCCCACCGCCGTCCCCGAGAACGGGGCCGAAACCGAGACTCCTTGAACGTGGCCGTCGGGAGAGAACGTCACCGTCGCCTGTCCGCGGCCCGCCGGACCGCTGCTCGAGCGGCACGACGCGGTCTGCATCGATGCGGAGCTCAAGGCCGTGATGGCCGCGCTCCGATTCAGCGGCGGTCGCTCCGTCATAGGAGGCAGCTTCTGCGTCGGTGTCTCCTGCAGCTTCACGGTTTCCGCCACGACGCCTTTCGGTTCGCTCTCCGCCGGCTCGTTCTCGTCACTCCCGGGGGCGACCGCCATCGTCGCCGGTTCGTCGCTCGCTTCGCCGTCTTCTTCGAGCTCTACCGATAACGCCTTGCCTTTGCGACCGCGGGATGCCTTTTGCGCCGGCTTGGCTGCTTTTTGTTGGCTCGGTGTGACCGGCAGTGCCTCGACGCTGACGCCGTGTTCGTCATCCACGACCGCCCCCGAAACAGCGGGCACCGGCGTCGCCGGTTCGGCGTCCGTCGTGGCCGGTGCGACGTCGGACAGCGATGGATCGAGCGGGCGCAAGGTGACCCACGCGAGCGATGCCACCGCGGAAAGCGCGCCGGTCAGACCGAAGAGCACCGAGGCACGTGACGGCGACCGCCGCGCGACCACGTGCGGGCCCGGCGTGGAGCTGCCCGACGCGTACGTGGGTGACGAAACGGGCCCGACGCCTACGGGAGTGTCCGGAACCAGGTCGTTCGCCGATGCCTGGTCCACGTTGCTCAGCGCCTCGCGAATGCTCGCGCGCTGGGTTTCGATACGCGTCCCCACGACGCGCGTCATCAGCCCGGCGACACCGGCGCGCGGCACCATGATGCGTGCTTCGACCAGGTAGCGCTCGAGAGCCAGCCGGAGCTCGTCGGCGGATTGGTAGCGCCGCTCGAGCTCGGGCTCGAGCGCGCGCAGCACGATGGCCTCGAGCTCCGGTGGATACTGGGGGTAGAGATCGCGGGGCCGCGGGACCGAACATTGCTGAACGAGACGCAGCGTGTGCGCCGGGTTCTCTCCGCGGAACAGCCGCTCGCCGGTGGTGAGCTCGAACAGCACGACGCCGAGCGAAAATACGTCGCTGCGACGGTCGAGCGGTCGTGCGTGGGCCTGCTCCGGCGACATGTAGGCTATCTTACCCTTGACGTTTTCCTGGCCACCGAGGCGCGTTTGCACGGTGGCGCGGGCGACGCCGAAGTCCACGAGCTTCGCAGCGCCGTTCAGGCCTATCAAGATGTTGTGCGGCGAGACGTCGCAATGAACGATTCCGCGCGGTACGCCGTCGGGCCCGAGCAGTTCGTGGGCTGCGTGGAGTCCTGCGGCCGTGTCCGCAATCATGCGCACGGCCATCTCGGCGGGAACCGCGCGGCGCCGCTTGGCCTCGCGAATCAACGTGTGGAGGCTCGCTCCCTCGACCCACTCCATGGCCATGAAGAGCACTCCCCGCGCTTCGGCCACTTCGTGCACGCCGACGACGTTCGGATGATCGATGCTGGAAACGAGCGTGCCCTCTTCCAGGAACATCCTGCGAAAGTCCTCGAGCTGGGCGAACTCCGCGAGCATGACCTTCACGGCGACGAGCCCGCGTGCGGCAGAGCCGAGGGTCGGTCGGGCAACCCAGACGGAGGCCATACCGCCACGCCCGATGCGACTCAGGAGCTGGTAGTGCCCGAGCTTTTCGCCGCGAGAGAGCTCGACCGTCACGGAACTTTCCTCGCATGGAGCATCGCGCTCGGCGTTCTTTCGGACACTAGCCGGAGCGCTTCACGCGTCTCTTCCGGCCCTATCGGACCGCGGAAGCACGGAAGGACGACTCGGAACATGACTCGGTGTTTTCTCGAGCTCTTTCTTCAAGATGCACCGATTGGGCTCGCGTGTCATGCGTGGCGGGGCCACGCTCGGTCTCCGAGCTCAACCGGCTATTTTTCCAGGGCTTCCCGTAGAGGGCCGGGCCTGGGCTTTCGGGCAGGCGGGTTGGCGCGGGCCGTCGCAAAGGTTCGCGGTCCGGGTACCGCATCGCCTGAAAGGTAATGCAATGTGCTCCAGGACACTGCGAATCTCGCGGTGGCCACGCGGCGGTCTGACATGCGCTCGAACGCATGAGGTGCGTGTGAGAGGGACACCTCAGCCGAAAAAAAATAGGACCTGTGTCCGTCACAGGGAGCCTGCAACAAAACCGAAACAGATTGGAACGACGCTCGCGCGAGAGGACAAGGATCACCTCGGGAACACACGAAGAAGCTGGAAGGAAGAACTGGCAGAAGAACTGACAGAATACCTGGCGAGCGACGCACAAAAGAACGACGGAGAACGCGAGACAGACACAAAGACGAAAAAAAGAAGGAAGCGAACAAAACAAACAAAAGGAGGAACGTGAAGAGCGAGCGCCGGCGACGTGCTATGCTCCGGGTTTCCGATGGCTCGTTCGTGCCAGTCGTCGCTGATGCCGCAGTCGTCCCCGTCTGAACCCCCCGTGCACCCGACGCGACCAGGTATCGGTCCAGCGTCGGCGTCAGCTCGCACGGTCGAAACATTGTCGCATGCGGACATCGCCGTGCACTTTCAGCCCATCGTGCGGCTGTCTACCGGTGAGCTGTTTGCCTACGAAGCTCTGGTGCGGTGCCGCCTTCCCGACCTGGCGCAGCCGTTTCGGTTGTTCGAAGAGGCGGAGCGAGTCGGCTGCTGTGGACGCATCGGCCGAATGATTCGCGACGTCGCATTTTCGCACGTCAGCGGCACACCGCTGTTCGTCAATGTGCACCCGAGCGAGCTCAACGGTCCCTGGTTGGTGAGGCCCGATGATCCCATCGGCTTTCACGATGCGGACGTGTTTCTCGAGGTGACGGAGTCCGCGGCGTTCGAACGTCCGGAGCTCACGGTGCGCGTGTTGAGGGAGGTGTGCTCGCGAGTGAACGCTCGGCTCGTCGTGGACGATCTCGGCGCCGGCCACGCCGACATCTTTCGTGTGCTCGATCTCGAGCCGGACGTCGTCAAGCTCGATAGAGCGCTGGTAGCGGGTCTGCACGAGGATAGGACCAAGCAAAAGCGACTCGATTACTTCGTCGATCTCTGTACCGAGCTCGGCGCGCTCGTGGTGGTCGAAGGCGTGGAGACGGAGGAAGAGCTCCGCGCCGTGCGCGACACCGGCGCGCCCTACGTTCAGGGCTACCTTCTTGGTAGGCCGTCCTTCCCGCCGCCTCCCGTGATCTTCGAGGATCACTGGGTGAACCCCGCGCGCACGCGGAGCCGGCGCCCGCCGCGCTCTTAGACCGCCATCGCCGGTCTTGCTTCGACGCTAGCGACGATCGCCTTCGAAGTGATAGTCGATGCTGCCTTGGACGGTGTCGTTGCCGGCTTCCACGCGGAGTGCGATCTCCAAGTCGAGCTCGAGTCGTTTGCCGTCTACCATGGCCGTTCCGTCGCGGACCTCGGCTACGACCGGTCCTCCTCCCGCGGCTTCCGCGAAACACGGCTGCCCCGGAGAAACCGTGGCTCGATTGCCTTGCGTCTCCGCCTCGAGGCTGCAGAGCGGCGTACCGCGGCTGCTGTCGATCAAGACGATCACGATGCGCGTGGCGTTCTTGCGCTCGATGCGGGTTTTCGCTTTCGAGTCGCGCTGCGGCGTTGCCGGAAACCCCGGCACCTTGATGGTCACGACGTCCTCGCCGATGTATTCCCCCTCGAACACGACGCTCGGCGCGGCGTCGGATGGAGCCGGCGCGCCGCCGTCCGACGCTTCGAGCGCCGCATCCGGCGCGGCGTCGGCACCGGCATCGGCGAGCCCTGCGTCGGTCTGCGCTTGCTGGTCGTCCGGCTCCGCGTCGTCGGTTTCGGGCTCCGCGCTTTTCCGATCGGCTCTTTGCTCTGCTCGCGCCGCGAGCACGCGATCTTCCCGAGCCGTGGGCCCGAGCCCAAGCGGGCGATCGCTCGGCATGGAGCGGCCGCAGCCCACGACGAGCCAAACCAGGACCAACGCGCGGCGCATGCCCCTCCGTAGAGCAACGTCACCGCTTCGGCAAGCTCGCGCGGCGGCGGCTTTGTGGAACGGCGTTGCCGAAGCCCGCGCCCGCGAGCTAGGGCGAAGCGGGAGCGAGGGAGCGAATGATCACGGTCATGTGGACGCGCTGCTCGGCGGGATCCGCCGGTGGCCGTTCAGCGCCGGAGTACACGGGTACCGTTGCCGTCACGGTCATCAATCGGTTTTCGGCGACGCCGCGCTCGACGAGCAGTCGCTTGACGGCGCGGGCGCGCTGCTCCGCGAGCCCGAGCGCTTCCCCCGACGAAATTTGTCCGACCAGCCCGACGCATTCGACGCTCGCGTCGCCTTGGAGCGTTCGAGCGGCGGCGTCCAGCGCCTCGGCACTCGGGGCGTCGAGCACGTCCGTCCCCCGCGCGAAATAGAGCGGCGCACCGAGCTTTTCCGAGTGCCCGATATCGGGCCGCGGGCCCGTGCCCTGAGCTTCGATCTGACGGCAGCCCTGCGCCGCGCCGGCGCTCTGTGAAGCACGGTAGACGGCGGGGTCGAAGGGCGGAACGCCGATCTCCAGTCGGCCCGGGGTGCACTCGGCCGACGTTTCGTGGACGAGGCGGCACTGTGCCGTCTGGTAC
>DASWGX010000482.1:0-1642 GCA_036393455.1 Polyangiaceae bacterium | reverse complement strand
GAGCAGGTTTTCGCGCACCCACTCGAGGAGCCGCGCTGTCTTGCCGTCGGCGCGATGGCGATGCTGCCGGGCGAGGCCGAGCATGCCATCGAGCAGCTCGCGCGCCCGGCCTTCCGGCGACGCGAGCCCCGCCGTCGCGGAAGCCACTTCGGCCGCTTCTTCGGCATCGACTTCTTCGTCGTCGGCGCCGTACGCGTCCTCGTCCTCGCCGTTGAGGGCGCGGCGCATTCTGGAAAGGGCGGCGTCCCGCAAGTCGAGAGCCGCTTCCTTCGTCGCTCTGCCCGACTCCACGCGCGCCGCGTGCGCGCCGAGCGTGCGATGGAAGGCCTCCACGCTCGAGAGCAACCGTTTCTGCAAGTTGACGAAAACGAGACGGCCCCGGCCCCTCTCCGGTTTCATCAACTTCGTGTACTCGGCGAGCAGGCGTGAAAGCTCGACCTCGGGGTGATCGGCGCCGTCGATCAGCTCGCGCACGACGCGCCGTTCGGGAAAGTCGCTCTTGCCGAGCACCTTGAGGTCGCGCTTGAGCCTTCGCACCATCACCGCGGAGAGCGCCTTCGAGCCCGCTTCGATCGGCACGCCGCGAGTGAAGCGCTGCGGATCTAGCATCGCCATCAAGGCGCTGAAGCTGTTGCTATGCCCGTTGTGCGGCGTGGCGGAGAGAAATAGCCGATTCTCGAATCGACCCGTCAGCTCGTCCCGAATCATGCGCGTGACCTGACTGTCGATCGCGTAGCGGCTCGCCGTGGCGGGTGCGGCGGTGTGCGCTTCATCGAGCACGAGCAAGCTCTTTTTCATGCGCGATCCCAGATGTACCAGGAGCGGCTCGCGGTACCCCGCGCGGCGTAGCGCCTGATAGCTGACGATGAACCGATTGTGCGTCGCCCAGGCATTGACGCCGAAGCCGCGCTCGCGCCGGCGCCGCGCCACGAAATCACGCCCCACGATTTCGAACTGCTGACCGAAGCGCTTTTCCATCTCGCGCCGCCACTGAAGGCACAGCGACGCGGGGCAGATCACCAGCACGAAATCCACCCGCTGGCGGAGCTCGAGCTCCGTCATCACCAGGCCCGCTTCGATCGTCTTGCCGAGCCCCACGTCGTCCGCGATGAACAAGTTCGCCCTCGGTAGCTCGAGCGCCTTCTTGAGCGGAGTCAGCTGATGATCGAGCAGCTTGATGCCGGCGCGAAACGGCGATTGAAAAAGATCCGCGCGCGTGGCCGTCACCTGACTCCACTTGAGCGCGTGAAAGTAGGCGGCGAACTGCCGAACCGGGTCGAGCCGCGCAACCTGGCCGAGGCCCTCCGCCTCTGGCTGTAGCACCCGCGCTCCGAGCTCGAGCTCCCACAGCACCGAAAGCGCGCGGCCCTGAGCGTCGTCGTCGAGACAGACCAAGTCGACCCGCGTCGCCTCGTCCGATTCGCTGGGCGCCACGACCCTTTCGACCAGGTACTGCCGTTGCCGGACCAGCGCGATGTCGCCACTTCGCGGCACGTTCCGGTGGAAAACCCTCGCCCCGAACAGGGCCGCGGGCGGTGCGCTCTCCGGCGCGCCCGCGGCCTCGAGCAGACTCGACGCCAATCGCGCCCGGGCCCGGCTCGACGCGTCGAGCCCGTGCTCCTTGCAAGCTTGCCGAAGCTCG
>DASWGX010000481.1:0-5932 GCA_036393455.1 Polyangiaceae bacterium | reverse complement strand
TCAGGCGGTGGCCTGACGGTCGCGTAAGTGATCGAAATTGTTCCATTCTCAAAATCGTCCTTTCCATGGAGATTTTTTCGTGGATCACGTAGGGGGTGGCGAGCGACTGGCGCGACGATCGGATCCGGGAGCTGCAAGGGCAGCTCGTCGCCGGGGCCGCGCGGATCGCGGATCTGAAAGGGGAGCTCGCTGCCAAGGACGCGCGAATCGCGGAGCTGGAAGCCGGGCTGGCGATCCGCGACGCGCGGATCGCGGCGCTCGAGGGTCAAGTCGCGGTGCTGGCCAAGCAGGTCGCGGAGCTACTGGAGAAGCTCGGCCGCAACTCGCGAAACTCGCACCTGCCGCCGTCGAGCGATCCACCGGGCTCGCACGCGGGCAAGGGCAAGAAGAGCGGTCGCAAGCGCGGCGGGCAACCGGGACATGGCGGGGTCACGCGCAAGCTGGTGCCACTCGAGGAGGTCGACGAGGTCAAAAACCTGTTCCCGAAGGAATGCCAGAATTGCTGGTTGGTGTTGCCCGAAGTGCTCGATCCGGACGCGACGCGATACCAGCAGACGGAGCTCTTGCTGCCGGCGAAGCGGCACGTCAGGGAGTGGCGGTGCAACGAGGTGAGCTGCCCCCGCTGCGGCTACCGGACGCGTGCTCCGTACGACAAGGACCAAATCCCCGCCTCGCCGTTCGGTCCGCGGCTGATGGCCACGGCGGCGGCGCTCAGCGGCGACTACCACCTGAGCCGGCGCAAGACGAAGCGCTTGCTCTTCGAGCTGCTCGGCGTCCGGATGTCGCTCGGCACGCTGAGCGCGGTCGAGGCGCGGGTGAGCGAGGCGCTCGTGCCTGCGGTCGAGCAGGCATGGCAGCTCGCGCACGAGGCCCCGGTCAAGCACACCGACGGCACGAGCTGGGTACAAGCCGGCAAGACGCTCTCGCTCTGGACGATCGCGACCACGATGGTCACGGTGTTCAAGATCCTCGCCGATCACAGCAAGGCGACGCTCGAGCCGCTCTACGGGGCGCTTCAGGGGATCCTGGTGAGCGATCGTGCCAAGGAGCTCAACTTCTGGGCGATGGAGCGCCGCCAGATCTGCTGGGCGCACCTGGTACGCCGATTCGTCGCGTTCTCCGAGCGCGACGGCCTGGCTGGCGCATGGGGCAAGGAGTTGCTCGACGCCACGGGGGTGCTCTTCGAGTACTGGTACGACTTCAAGGCCGGAAAGCTCGACCGTGCGACGTTCGTCACCCGGGTCGCGCCGTTGCGACAGCAAGTCGAGGCGACGCTCGAGCGTGCGGCCGCCGCCGACATCGCGGGCCTGTCGGGCTCGTGCGCCGACATCCTCGAGCACCGCGCCGCGCTTTGGACGTTCGTCGAAGCCGTCGGCGTCGAACCAACCAACAATCACGCCGAGCAGGAAATCCGCGCTTTTGTACTCTGGAGAAAGCGCTCGTACGGCACCCAGAGCGAACGCGGCAACCGCTTCGCCGAGCGAATCATGACCGTGACCCACACGGCGCGAAAGCAGAAGAAGAACGTCTTCGAGTTTCTCACCGCTTGCTGCCGCGCTTGGTTGAGCGGCTCGCGGCCTCCGCTCCTCTTCCCCGCCCGTGCCATGGCCCCCTGAGCGCCGCTCGCTTCAAGGCGACGGCTGTCCTTCGCCCGCCATCGGGTAGTACCGCGTCGCCTGACGCGTACCGACGCTGCGGACTCGTCCCGCCCGCTTCAACAGCTCCATCGGCCGGTGCAGCTCGCGTGCCGATCCGCCCACCGCGGGCCCAAGTACCATCATCGTCTCGCCCGGCGTCTTGCACAGCGCCGCGTACAGGCGCTCGCCGAGCGTTACGAGCTCGCCGGACGGCCGCCGACCACTCGCTCGCGGCGCCACTTGCTGGCGTTGCTTCTTCGCCTTCGCCTGCACGCCCGCGCCCGTCGCGAAGGCGCGCTCCATCGCGGTCCGAGCTGCCTCGCGACCTGCCAAAATGTATTCCTGGACGAGCCGCTCGATGTGCTCGCCCAGGGCCTGAGGGGTCGTCGTGTTCGTCATGCGCGACCGATTCGCACGAGGCGAATCACGCGCTCAACCCCACCCCTGAACGGATACAGCTGGCGCACACCCGCCCTCCGTGCCCGAGTCGAGCGGCAATCCGTATTGCTACTTGGAGCGCCCGCGCCCTTTCGCCTCGCTGGGGCGGGTTCGCTGTATCGACCTTGCGAGCTCTTGGGTGAACTTCACCGCGGCCTTCCACGAAACGTGATCGGCCTGGTCCATGTCTTTCGTCGGAAAGGTGACCCAGTAGTCGAGGTAGTGAACGTATTCGTTCCCGCGCGTGAGCCGTTCGAGCTCTTCGCTCATGCCGTGCGCGTAGCGGCGGAACGCCGGCTGCTTCTCGAGCGTCGAGACGATCGGGCTGTGCGCGATGTAGAGCGGGAAGCGGTGGCGCTTCGCCAGGTCCTCCATGGCCGTCAGGGCCTTGCGGCTCCATGGCGCGACGCGGAAGCGGTGACGCTTGACGTACTTCAGGTGATTTCCGGCGTCGCCGCGTGCGCGCCCCGGGGACGCTTCGCGCGGCATGAATCCGTTGGCTTCGAAGCGGCGCCTTCTCACCCGCGCCGCGGCGCCCGTCGGGTTGCGAGCCCAGGTGCGAAGCGTCCGGTTCTGAGCGTACACGGGGGCGTAGCGGCCCAGAAATACGAGCCGCTCGTCCTCCGCCGAGAGGTCGAGCCCCGGCGCCGTCCGTTCCCAGAAGCCCCAGGGCAGGGGGATCTGCGCCATGCCCGCGGCGAGGGGCCCGCGGCGTATGGAGCCGCCGCCGCCGCCGAGGTTGGTTGCCCAGGCGTCGTGCGTGTGAATGACGACCACGCCTTCGGGTGGCCCGAAGCGGTCGACGTGCTCCTGCAACATCCAGGCGTCGTTGAGGACCTGCATCGAGGCGTTGGTGCAGAGGTTCAGCGAGCTCACGCGCAAGCTTCGGTCGAAGACGTCCGGGTCGACGCCCTGATTGCAGGTCGAGTCGCCGAGGATGAGCCACGACGCGGGCTCGTCCTGTTCGAGCAGCAAGCGCCACTTGTACGCAATCAGGTAGTAGCCGAGGTTCGTCGTGTAGTGCCGTAGTGCGCGACCGATCGCGAAGTTTACGACGGCGAACGAGAGCAACGTCAGCGCCACGATCAAGGCAACCCGCGCCGGCCGGGCGGGCGCCGGCAATTCCTCGGTGGGGCGAGCTCTGGCGAACATGAATCAAAACTGAAAATAGATGAACTCGAAGCTCTTCCGCGTCGCGAGCGCGACGATGCCCGCGAGCATGCAGCCGTACAGCGGCCCTACGACCCAGGGCGGGAGCTTCGGCGCCGCGAGCAGGTCGCCGCGCTCGTACTGCCAGGCCTGGACCAAAAAGAGCGGCAAGCCGAACATCAGCAGCTGATTGACGCGCTTGCCGGTGCCCTTCGCCCAACCGAAGTCCAGTCCCGCCAGCATGGCTCCGATCTGCTCCAGCGAGCCAGCGCGGAAGATCACCCACCCTATGATCGTGAGCGTGAACATCACCGCGATTTGTCCGGCGCCGAACGCGGACGCCAAGAGGCCCGAGGGGGGGGGACGCCAAGCGACGCGCTGCCCGACGGCGCGGTAAGCGACGAGGATGGCGCCGTGGTACGCGCCCCAGAGCAGGAAGTTATACGCCGCGCCGTGCCAGAGCCCGCCCAGCAACATGGTCAGGAGCAGATTGCGGTACGTTTTCCCGGCGCCGCCGCGGTTGCCGCCGAGCGGGACGTACAGATAGTCGCGCAGCCACGTGGACAGGGAAATGTGCCAGCGCTGCCAGAACTCGCTCGGAGTTCGGGCAAAGTACGGGAGGCGGAAGTTGACCATGAGCTCGAAGCCCATCAACTTGGCGAGGCCCCGAGCGATGTCGCTGTAGCCCGAGAAGTCGCAGTAGATCTGGAGCGTGAATGCCAGGATGCCGACCAACAGATCCACGCCCTCGAGCTTCTGGTACTCGGAAAAGACGTGGTTTGCCGTGAGCGCCAGGTTGTCGGCGATCACGACCTTCTTGAAGTAGCCCGCGAAAATCAGATAAAGGCCCTCGTTGACGGCGTTCCAGCCGAGCTTGCGCGGGCTCGTGATCTGCGGGAGCAGGCTCTGCGCCCGCTCGATGGGGCCCGCCACGAGCTGCGGGAAGAAGCTGATGAACAAGGCAGCCTCGGTCACGCTCCGCGCGGGCGCGACGCGGCCGCGCTTCACGTCGACGACGTAGCTCAGCGCCTGGAACGTGTAGAACGATATGCCGACCGGCAGCACGACCTGAAGCGTGAACGGGTCCGCTCTCATCCCGAACGCTTCGAGCAAAGCCGCGGCGCTTTCGCTGAAAAAGTCGTAGTATTTGAAGAAGCCGAGCACGGCTAGGTTCGCGACGACGGCCCCCGCCACCCAGCGCCGGCGCGTCCTTTCCGCAGCGCTGGCGTGGACGGCGCGTGCGGCGAAGTGGCTCACCCCGATCGTGAACAGGATCAGGACCAGGAAGCGGTAGTCCCAGTACCCGTAGAAGAACAGACTGGCGACGAGCAGCCACGCGTTCTGAAGCCGCAGGTGCCGCGCGAGACCCAGGTACACCCCGTACACGACGGCGAAGAACGCCAGGAAGGCGAGCGAATTGAATTCCACGGCGCGCTTCTACGAGGACGGGCCCGGCTCGTTGGCGACGGCTTCGCTCTGGGTCGCGAGCACCGTCAGGCTCGCCGCGGATTGACTGACGCCAGCGAGCGCGGCGACGGACTCGGCACCGAAGTGCGCCGCGCAGGCGACGTTCTCGGAAAGCTCCGTCGCGAGCGCGGAGGCGACGCTCCCGAGCGCCACCGCTCCCTGATTGACGAGCGTGGACCGAACCCGCACGGTGTAAACGGCGGGCAGGTTCGCTTCGAGCGTGGCGACGAAGGTCGCGTTGTCCGCGGTCACGCCGACGACGCACTCGAGGCACGTCGCGTCGACGCGCGCCCGCGCGTCGCAGAGATCGCCACAGTGCAGGCCTTCGTCGCCGGGCACGGCGCAGGCCGTCTCACAGGCGTTGCCCGCAGCGAAGTTGACCGAGCACCCGCAATTTTCCTGGCTGAAAGACGGCAGGACTTCGAGGGCCGAACCCACGTCGTCGATCGCGGCTGCGGCGGCCTCGCAGACCGTCTCGATCTCGCCGTTGCTCGGCGGCGACGACGGTTCCGCGACGCTTTGCCCGAGGTCGGTCGCAATGGCGTAGCAGGCGCGCGCCAGGCTCTCTTGCATTTCGGCGACCACTTCGCTCTGCCGGAGCGCGGCGTCGAGCGCAGCTTCGGTCGCTGCGATCAGGTTGGCGGGACAGTCGGAACCGCCGGTGTCGCCGCCGGCGTTGTCCTCGGCGCCGGTGCCGCCTTGCGCGACGCCACCCGTCCCGCCGGCGCCGGTTGCTACCGCTCCGCCGGCGCCCGGGCCGCCGCCGACCGTGGTCGGGCCGCTGGTCGTGCCGACCGTGACAGTCGCCACGGCGGGGCCGGTCGTCCCGACACCGCTCGAGGTTCCGGTACTGGCCGACGTTGTTCCGCCGGTGCCGGCTCCACCCTGTCCACCGCCGTCCGAACCGCCCCGCTCGGCCACCCCGCCGCACGAAACCACCACGACGCCCCCCGCCACCAGTCCCAATAGCGTATTGCCCACGCTCCGCATGGCGGCAATGCTAGCCGGCCGTCTCGCTCCTGTCGAATTCGCGAGGCACCCACTCCGACCTGGAACCCGAACATGGACGCAACGCTCGTGCTGGCTTCCCCATTCGACGATCACGCCGTCCTGCGAGCGGGTCGCGCAAACCCGCTCTGGGGCTGGGATCGTCCGGGCCAGCCGCTCGACGTAGAGCTGGAAGGCTCGTCCTTGCGCTGGGCCGGCCAAGCGCGTGCCGACGAACGAGGCAGGTTCGAACT
>DASWGX010000480.1:0-3169 GCA_036393455.1 Polyangiaceae bacterium | reverse complement strand
GCATGGGTTTTTCCGGGCCCAAAACCATAGTCGAAAGCGGGCGTTCCGCCGCTGCCAAGTTGGCGCGTCCGGCCGCCGGCCTGCTCCCCGTGCACCCCGCCTCGCGCCGCCTCGCACGCGCCGTCAACGAGCAGCCGCTAGAGCCACAGGTCCCGAAGCTCGAGCACGAGCCCGGAACATCTTCGGTTCGAAGCGGTCGTCGCCCCGTAGTTCCAGTGAGAGCGAATAGCGGTCGCCTTCGAGCTCGTAGACCTCGAGCGTGCGGTAAATGGGGTCGACGATCCAGTACTGTGGAACCCCCCGCTCGCGCGTACTTGTCGCGCTTTACCACCCGGTCGAGCCCGGGCTTCGTGGAAAGGACCTCGACGATGAGGTCGGGTGCACCGTGAAAACCGTCGTCCCTCAAACCGTCGTGAGCTGAGCGACCGCGTTTTGGGTGCGCAGGGGGTTGGCTGAGGCGACACGTAGACCCTGCCGTCGAGCACTTCCCAGAGGTCGAGCTCGGCGTTCCGAGCCCTGGGCCATGCTAGCGTGCACTGCCGTGTCGGCGCCGGCCATTTTCTGCGAGTCGCTGGTGAAGCGTTACGGTGACAAGGTCGCGCTGGCCGGGCTCGACCTTTCGGTACCGGCCGGCGTGTGCCTGGGGCTCCTCGGGCCGAACGGCGCGGGCAAGACGACGACGGTGGAGATTCTCGAGGGGCTCAAGGCGCCGACTTCGGGGCGGGTAGAGCTTTTCGGCTTGGGTTGGGGCAAGGGCAACGATCGGGCGTTGCGCGGGCGGTTCGGCGTGCAGCTTCAGGATACGCAGCTCGCCGACAAGCTGCGCGTTGAGGAGGTGCTCACCTTGTTCCGCTCGTTCTACGCGAAGGGACGCAGCATCGACGCTTCGATCCGGCTCTTGGGGCTCGAGGAGGAGCGACGCCAGCTCTATCACACGCTTTCGGGTGGGCAGCGGCAGCGCGTGGCGCTCGCGTGCGCGCTCATCGGCGCTCCGGAGCTGTTGTTCCTCGACGAGCCGACGACGGGGCTCGACCCGCGCGCGCGAAAGACGTTGTGGCAGGTGATCGAGGGCTTCCGCAACGAGGGAGGCACGGTGCTGCTGACGACTCACTACATGGAGGAAGCGGCGGTGTTGTGCGACGAGGTCGCCATCATCGATCAGGGCAAGCTCATCACGTCCGGCACGCCGGCGTCGCTGGTGAGCGCGCTCGGCGACGTGCAGTTCGTGGAGTTCGAGCTCGAAGGCGCGCTGGACGAGGCGCCGCTTTCGGTGCTACCCGTCGTGGTCTCGGCCGAGCGCCGCGGTCAGCGGCACCGGCTCTGCATTCGGCGGAGTCTCGCCGCGCTCACGACCGTGCTGGCGGAGCTCGAGCGGCAGCGGGCGACGCCGCTCGGCCTGAGCACGCATCAAGCGACGCTGGACGACGTCTTCCTCTACCTCACCGGTCGGGAGCTCGAAAATGGCCGAGGGTGAGAGCGCGCTCGTCGAGCTCGTCAAGACGCGGCTGCGCGAGTTCTGGCGCGAGCGCGGCATCATTTTTTGGGTCTTCGGCTTTCCGATTCTGATGGCCGTGGGGCTCGGGCTCGCGTTTCGCTCGCGGCCGCTCGAGCTGTCGCGCGTGGCCGTCGTCGCCAGCGAGCGCTCCACGGAAGTGACGGCGCTGCTCGAGAGCGAGCGCGTCGAGGCGGCGCTGATGGACGAGGCGAGTGCGCGCCGGAGCCTGGGACGCGCGAAGGTCGACGCGATCGTGAAGTGGCAGGGCGGGCAACCGACGTATCTGCTCGATCCGATGCAGGAAGGCGGGGCTCGGGCGCGCCTCGTGGCCGACGAGGTGCTCGAACGCGCGGCGGGCAGAAAGAACGTGCTCCAGGCAAAGGAAGAAGCCGTTTCCGAACGAGGTTCGCGCTACATCGACTTTCTCTTGCCGGGCCTGATCGGTCTCAACCTGATGGGCAGCAGCATGTGGGGGGTCGGGTACAACCTGGTGGTGGCGCGCAAGCGGCGCCTGTTGCGGCGTTACGCGGTGACGCCGATGCGGCGCTCGCATTTCTTGCTCTCCTACTTCTTTTCGCGGAGCTTCTTTCTGGTGATCGAGCTCGCCTTTCTGCTCGCGTTCGGGGCGTTGGTGTTCGACACCACGGTGCAGGGCAGCTACGTCGCGTTCACGCTGGTGGCGTTCGTGGGCGCGGCTTCCTTCGCGGGCATCAGCCTGCTCATCGGGGCGCGGGTCGAAAACATGGAATCGGCCAACGGCTGGATGAACTTCGTGCAGCTGCCGATGTGGGTGCTGTCCGGCGCGTTCTTTTCCTACGAGCGGTTCCCCGAGTGGTTGCACGCCCCGATCCGGCTGCTGCCGCTGACCGCGCTCGTCGACGGGCTGCGCGCCATCTTCAACGACGCCGCCGGGCTGCTTTCGACCTGGCCGCAGATCCTCGTGCTCGCGGTCTGGGGAGCGGCGGGCTTTGCCGTGGCGCTCAAGACATTTCGTTGGCAGTAGGCCGTCAGCCGTTGTCGCCCGCATCGGTGCTCAGGAATACTTCGTGGATCTCGAGCTTGCTCGGGCCGGCAAACATTTCCTTGGGAGGCCGGTTCTTGTGCGCTTCGGCGAAGGCGTCGCTCTTTGTCCACGCCTCGAAGTCTTCGAGCGTTCGCCACCAGGTTTTGACCTCGTAGTAGCCTTGGTCGTCCGGGTCTGGGACAAAGCGGCCGCTTTCGTGATCGAACTTCATCGGACGCGGGCGGTGCACTTCGTTTTTGACGAACCCCGGAGACTTGTCCACCAGGTGGACTCGGTTCCTGAAACGGTCCTCGAAGTCGATTTCATGACCTTCCGCGACGGGAATGCGATTGGTGACGACGATCATGCCGCCCAGGGTAGCTCGCACGCGGCGTCCGCGCGAGCGCATGCGTCCCCCCGGTGGCTCAGCCGAGCAGGACGTCTTTGGCTTGGTTGATCTGCTTGGCCAAGTAGTCCGAGCCGCCCGGCGAGTCGGGATGCACCTTCTTCATCAGATTCTTGTACGAGGCGATCACTTGTTCGCGCGTCGCGTTTTCCTCGAGGCCCAGCACGCCGAGCGCTTCCGTTCGGCTCATGCCTCCGCGCGGTGGAGGTCGCCCGCCGCCGGGGCCTCCGGCTCCCGAAGGCCGCGCGCCGGCCTCTGCGGCGGC
>DASWGX010000479.1:0-5014 GCA_036393455.1 Polyangiaceae bacterium | reverse complement strand
GGCAACGCCGCGACCTACACCAAGGCCTGGGACGCGGTGCGCGCCGCCTTCGCGCGCGAGCCGGCTGCGACGGCGCACGGCCTCGGCCCCTCGCATTTTTCGTTCAACGTGGCGGGCGGTCGTTGCGACGCGTGCTCTGGGGACGGCTCGGAGACGGTGGAGATGCAGTTCCTGGCCGACGTCCGGCTGAGCTGCCCGGTGTGCCGAGGCCGTCGTTTCAAGGACGACGTGCTCTCCGTGCGCCACCGCGGGCTGAACGTCGCCGAGCTCCTCGGCGGCACGGTGGAGGCCGCGCTCGAGCACTTTCGCGATTTCCCCGCCGTGGTACGCGCGCTCAAGCCCGTTTCGGACCTCGGGCTCGGCTACCTCGCGCTCGGTCAATCGCTTTCGACGCTGTCGGGCGGTGAGGCGCAGCGGCTGAAGCTCGCGCGAGCACTCTCGAGCGTCACTCCGAACGCACTGTTCGTCCTGGACGAGCCGAGCGCGGGGCTGCACGCGGACGAAGTCGAGCGACTGCTCGCCGCGCTCGACACGCTGGTGCAGGCGGGCGCGAGCGTGCTCGTCGTGGAGCACGATCTTTCCGTCGTCTGGCACGCGGACTGGGTCGTCGACATGGGGCCCGATGCCGGGCGCAACGGCGGCCGTGTGATGGCCGCCGCGACCCCGGCGGCCCTGAGCCGCGCCGACACGGCCACGGCGTCGGCGCTCCGCGAAAGGCTATCGGAAAACGGGGCCCTTTCTCGCGCGCAGGGCAGAAAGGCGGCGCCTGCGCGGTCGCGTGCCGAGCTCAGCGTGGTGCGAGCGCGCGAGCACAATCTCAGGGACGTCAGCTGCGCCGTTCCTCACGGAATGCTCACGGTCGTGACGGGGCCGAGCGGTTCCGGGAAGAGTACGCTCGCCTTCGACGTCGTGTTTGCCGAAGGGCAGCGGCGTTTCCTCGAGACGCTGTCGCCCTACGCGCGTCAGTTCCTGCCGGTGATGCCGCGCCCCGACGTCGACGACGTTGTCGGCGTGCCCCCCGCGCTCGCGCTGGAACAGCGCACGGCGCGCGCCGGAGCTCGTTCCACCGTTGCGACGGTGACCGAGGTCGCGCACTACTTGCGGTTGCTCTATGCCAAGCTCGGCGAGGTTCATTGCCCCGAGCACGATCGCCCGATCCAAAACCGTAGCCCCGATCAGCTGTTCGCCGAGCTGCGCGCGCGCCGCGGTCGCTTCACGCTGCTCGCGCCGGCGGTGCGCGCGCGCAAGGGCACGTACCTCGACGTCTTCGCCGCCGCGGCGCGGGACGGCATCGAAAAGGCCTACTGCGACGGCGAGCTCGTCGGAACCGAATCGCCGCCGCGGCTCGTGCGCAGTCGCGAGCACGACATCGATCTCGTACTGGGCGAGAATCTGGCTCCCAAGGAGCTCGATCGGGCCCTGCTCGAGCGCGCGCTCGGCTGGGGGCACGGCGCGGTGAAACTGCTCGGTCGGCACGGCAGCGAGCTCTGGTCGCAAGGCGGGTCGTGTCCGATATGCGGGCTTTCGGTGCCGGAGCTCGATCCGCGTTTCTTCTCCTTCAACACCAAGCAGGGACGCTGCGAGCGCTGCGACGGCTACGGCTACGTCGAAAGGGCGCGCCGCAACGGTACGGTGGATCGCGAACGCTGCACGGGCTGCGACGGCACACGGCTCAACGACCTGTGTCGCGCGGTTCGCGTCAAGGGGCACGCGTTCGGCGAGATCGGTGGCCGCTCGGTTTCAGCGCTGCTGGCGCTCATCGACAAGCTCCGCTTCGGAGCGCCCGAACGCCCCATTGCCGAACCGATCGTCGCCGAGCTCACGCGACGGCTCCGCTTTTTGTCCGAGGTCGGGCTCGACTACCTAGCGCTCGAGCGCGCCGCGGACACGCTTTCGGGCGGCGAGCTCCAGCGCTTGCGTCTCGCCGCTCAGCTCGGTGCCGGCCTCACCGGGGCCCTCTACGTGCTCGACGAGCCGACGATCGGGCTTCACCCGCGCGACACCGGGCGGCTGCTCGGCAACCTGCGTCGCTTGGTCGAGCTCGGTTCGACCGTGCTGGTCGTGGAGCACGACGAAGAAACGATCGCCGCCGCCGATCACTTGATCGATCTGGGTCCTGCCGGGGGTAGCCGGGGCGGCGAGGTGATCGCCGAAGGCTCGCCGAAAGAGGTGCTCCGCCTGGAAAGGAGCCCGACCGGCAGGGCCTTGAGCGCGCGCCCGGAGCTGCGAAAAACCCGAGCGCCGAGCCCGCTCACGCCGTGGCTCGAGCTCGACGGCGCGAGCGCGCACAACCTCAAGGAAGTCGACGTGAGGATGCCGGTAGGGCGTTTCACCGTCGTCGCGGGCGTCAGCGGCTCGGGAAAGAGTACGCTGGTTCAGAAGGTGCTCTTGCCGGCGGTGCGTAAGAAACTGCGCCTTGCCACCCCGCAGCCCGGCGCTTTCCGGCGGCTCGGGTCGCTCGGCGGCTTGACCCGCGCGCTCAGCGTCGATCAGTCGCCGATCGGGCGCACGCCCCGTTCGGTGCCGGCGACGTTCCTCGGGATCTGGGACGCCATTCGCCGCCTGTTCGCCGCCACGGCCGAGGCTCGCGCGCTCGGATTCCAGGCGTCGCGCTTCTCGTTCAACACGCCGGCGGGCGGGCGCTGCACCGAGTGCGCCGGTCAGGGCGCCATCACGCACGAGATGAGTTTTTTGCCCGACGTCGTCACGGCTTGCCCGAGCTGCGGCGGCGGTCGTTTCGAGCCGGAGACGCTCGCGGTTCGGTGCCTGGGGCTCACCATCGCCGACGTGCTCCACCTCACCGCCGAAGAAGCGGCGCGAGTCTTCGAGCGTCATTCTGCCATTGCCGCGCCGCTTGCTACGCTCGCCGATCTCGGCGCCGGGTACATCGCTCTGGGCCAAGGCTCGCATACCTTGAGCGGCGGAGAAGCGCAGCGGCTCAAACTGGCTGCGGAGCTTTGCGCGAGCGCGCGTCATACGCCCACGCTCTACGTCCTGGACGAACCGACGACCGGCCTCCACCTGGCGGACGTCGAAAAACTGATGAACGTTCTCGGACGTCTCATCGAACGCGGCGATACACTGGTCGTCATCGAGCACCATCCGCAGGTGATCGCGGGGGCGGACTGGGTCCTCGAGCTCGGTCCGGAAGGGGGCGAAGGAGGCGGCCGCATCGTGGCGCAAGGAACGCCCGCCGAGGTCGCGCGCGCCGGCACGCCCACGGGCGCCGTGATTCAGCGCGCTCGCAAGAGAGCGGCGCAGCCGCGGACGACGGTCGTCGCCGAACCCGCGTGATCGAGGGGGTCGCGGCGGGCCGGCGCTGGCCGTCGGATGGCTCTCGAAACGCGGTCTCACGTACGACCACCGGAGCTCGAGCGGTGTTCGAGCGCCGCCCTTCGCGACCGCGGAACGTCGATCTACTTTCGCTGGGGTCGCTTCTGCCGGCGGCTCGCCGTATCGGAGCTCGCCGGGGCCGAGCTCGACCCGGCCGGCGTGGAAGCTGCGGGCGCTGTCGCTTCACCGGCGGGCGCGCTCGACACCGAACCGGTAGGAGAGGACGCGTCTCCGGGTGCGGTCGAGCTGGCGGTGGCGCTCGGTTTTGGCGCGGAGCTCGTGGCTTTCTTTGGCGCCGGGGTCGGTGCGGCTAAAGCTGGAGGCGGCTCTTGAACCGCCGGGATTTCGGCAGCGGGAGCCTCGGCCGCTGGCGGCGCGGCGCGCCCACCGGTATCCGGAGCCTCGGGCGCGATCTCGGTGGCGGGGGGAGCCGTCGCGGTCGGCGTGAGCTCCTCCACGGCTTTCCCGCGGCTCGCCACCCACGCGACACCGATTCCAATCCCGAGCAAACCCGCGAGCCCGCCCAGGAGCCCGAGCCAGATGCCCCGCCTACCGGAGGATCGCCCGGGTGCGCCCGCCGTCGGCGGCAACGGGCCGGGTGGCCACGGCTGCGCCGGTAGCGACCCGCCCAAAGGCTGACCATACGCCAGGGGCTCACCATGACCATGAATGGGAGCCTGAGGATGCCCCGGCGGAGGACCCCAGGCGGCGGGCGGATGGCCCGGCAGTTGGGTCGACGGCGGGTGAACGTTTGGCGCGTAGTCGGGCTGGGTCGGCCCCGGTGGCTGGTACTGCGGCTCCTGCGCGGGCTCTTGCGGCGAGGCCTGCGGCAACAGTTCCGTCCCGCCCGGTCCCGTCGCTTGCCCAGGGGCCGGTACGCCCGTCATTTGCCCCGTCTTGCCGTCCTTTCCGTCTGGATTCCATGGGTTCATGTCGAAAAGCGCCTCGAGGCGCAGCTTAGCGCCGTTCGTGTGACGACGGAAAGCGGCTTCGAATTCTCGCCCTTCGAACGAATGCTGACCGCGAGACGCTCGAGGGACTGCTGCTTCGGGTCACTCGCCCGACGGCCTCTGCGTCGCAATGACCGGACCGACCGCCCCGAGCACGGCGACCTGAATCGCAAGCCTCCGCGATTCGCTGATCGAGCTGCCATCGAGTTCGGTGATCTCGAAGCGGTCAGACACGCGCGTGCCCTGCGTGCGGACTTCGGACCCGACGATCTGCACCCCGGCGGTGTAAAGCGCGCGGGCGAGCGCGAGCAACAGGCCGCTCCGATCCGTGGTCTCGACTTCGAGCGTCGTGATGGCGCCGCTGTCCCCCTCCAGAAAGCGGACGGTCGTGGTTCCGAGCTCGACTTCCTCCGGAGGCCTGCGTGCGGAGAAATCGGCCTCGGTGAGGTTATCGTCGATCAGATCGTTGAGCAGCTGATTCAGCCGTTCGATCTGAGGCGGGTCGATAGGCTTGATGCTGCTCTCCTTGGAGCGCACCCAGAACAAATCGACGGCTTCGCGGGCGTCGCCGACGCGGCGCGTATACGCCTCGGCGTCGACGACATCGAGATCGGCGATCACGAGCGCGGCGCTGATCGTGGCGAGCAGACCAGCGCGATCGCTCGCCACCACGCAGAGCGCGGCCGGCCCGAGCTCGTGCCAGGGGAACGCTCCTACCCGGGCGCTGGCGT
>DASWGX010000478.1:0-6592 GCA_036393455.1 Polyangiaceae bacterium | reverse complement strand
TCCTACGACGAGAACACCCCGGAGCCGACGCCCGGAACGCACTTGAGCGGGCCTCCCGACGCGCCCGGTAACTCGGAGCAAACGCGAACCGGACACTCCGAGAGCTCTCCGGGTAATCCGAACGAAGCGCCGGGCAATCAGCATCAGGGGGCCGAGTCCGCTGCGGCTTCCGCGGCGCCACGCGGAGGCTCGACGCCGGAGCGCGGTTGGGAGCCGGCGCAAACCGCCGAGAAAGGGCGGCAAGCCCAGGCAGCGCGCGACGCTCGCGCCGAGCAGAGCACGGCGCCGCGTACGCTCGACGGCGAGCACGGCGCCTTCACCATCCCCGCGGAACGCCAGGCGCAAGCCGCGGCCGCGGCGCAACGAGCGCAGAAGAGCCGCCGGCGCCGGCCTGCGAAACCGGGCAGAGGCATGGATTTTTTGGGGCTCGGCGCGAACGGCACGACGCGGAACGGAGTCAATCTCAACCTGACGGCTCAGTCGGCGCTGGCCATCGTCGGAAAAGATCAGCTGATGCGCGAACGCGTGGCGGACGGCGAGCGGCGCCGCAGCGAACACCGCGGTTCGTTCAAGACTGCTGGCATCGAACGCTGGCGCAGCGCGATCGAGAACTACGTTCCGAGCGTGAAGCTCGGAAATCAAACGGCACTCAACACCGCGCAGGCCCCGTTCGCGACGTATCTGAATCGAATTCACAACCGCCTCCACCCCATTTTTGCTGATCACTTCCTCGGTTCCCTGGATCGCCTGCCGAACTCCGATCCGATGAACAACCAAGAGATCAGTACGAACCTCGAGATCGTGCTCAGTGAAGAGGACGGCCGCGTCGTCCGCATGGGCGTGACCAAGACCAGCGGCGTTACCGCTTTCGACATCGCGGCGCTCGAGTCGGTTCAGCGCGCCTCCCCTTTTGGAGCGGCGCCCAAGGAGATCGTCTCGCCGGACGGCAACGTCTACCTGCATTGGGAGTTCCACCGACTGCCGATGTACGCCTGCTCCACTTACTTCGCGAAGCCCTACATCCTCAAAGTAAAGCCGAAATCCGCACCGCCTAAGGTCGATCCACCGGACAAGGACTGGCCGTTCCCCGGCGAAGAGCGGCCTCCGGCCGCCGATGAAAGGCGCGGGCAACTGCCGCGTCGCGGAGGCGCCCCATTCAAAAGCGCGATGCGCTGAACCCGCGAACGCCGCTCCGCCGCGCGACCGTTCCAGCGATAACCGTGCTCGCTGCTCTGGCGGTGATCGCCGCGCCGCTTAGCCGCGGCCTGGCGCCGGCGCTCGTCGGCACGCGTGCCGGAATCGATCGCTGGATCGAATGGACGGCGTGGGCCTCGGCGGTCCTGACACAGTTAATGGTGTGGGGCGCGCTGGTGCTGGTCACGTCGTTGATCGTCACGACGCTACGAAAGAGCGAGCTGTCGCTCAGCTATCGGCTTCTCGTGGTTCCGGCGAGCGCGGTGGTGGCGACGCTCACGGTGCTCGCGACCCGCGATCGGCTCGACGCACGAGCCAACGTCATGCTCGCCTGGGCCAGCGCCGCGGCCACCCTGGCCGCCGCGGCGGGAAGCCTTCGGTCGCCACCCACGCGCGTGCTCGGCCTGGCGCTCTGCGGCGCCGGCCTGGCCGGAAGCCTCGGAGCCGTCGGCGGCGCCCTCGCCGTGCAAGGAGGCAGTTTCGCCCCGCTCGGTCTCGTCGAGAGCCCGCGTACCATGGCCACCCTCTCCTTCGTGCTGGAAGTGCTGGTGGTGGGCATGCTCGCCGCTCGCCTCGGACGCGCGTGGCCGGCGCGCTACTCCGTCCTCACGCCCGCCCTGCTGGTTCTTTCCGCACTCGTTAGCTTTTGCGCCTGGCGGGGATCGCAGCCCGACGCCAGCCTATTCGAAGTGCTGTGCTCGCGCGCCTTGGGCGAGCTCGTGCGCTACCCGGCGCCGTCGCTTTCTCCGCACGCGGTCGTTTTCGTCGAAGTGTTCGCTCACGTTCTGGCCTTCGCCGCGCTCGTGGTGCCGGCGTCCCCGCGCTGGCTCGGCCCCCCCGCGAGCTTGTTGCTGGTGGCGCGGGGGCTCGCGGACGTTCCAGCACTGGCCTTGCTTTTGGTCGTGGCCGCAATGACGATTCGCTTGCTCGAAGCCGACGAGCGCTTCCAGGGGCCGAGTGCGCCCAACGCGGCAACGTCCAGTGCCAGCACAAGCGCTCCCGCGAATCGTCCCGTGATAACCTGAGGACTTCCCGGGGCGCCTGGCAAAAAAAGCAACAAAGGCAACAAAAAGGCGCTGTCAACGCCTCCGGCCTTTGCTATTCTACGCGTCATGCGTGACTGTCTGGGAGGCTGTCAGGGAGGATCGTGTGGATGACGCGTGACGACGCTTCGGGGGCGGCGCCGCGAATCTTGCTGGTGGAGGACGACGTCGAGCTAGCGCGCGCCGTCGTGCGCCACCTTTCCTTCCAGGGCTACGAGGTCATGGTCGCGCATTCCCGCGCCGCGGCGCAGGCGGGTCATGATTGTTATGATTTTGCCATCTTGGACATCGAGCTGCCGGACGCGAGCGGGGTAGACTTGGCCAAGAGCCTCGTGGAGCAGCGTCGCGTCGGCTCCGTGGTCTTCTACAGCTCGACGCGGGACGCCGCAGCGCTCAGCGGCGCGGCCGCTTTCGGACCGGTCCTCGACAAGACCACGGGAATCGCCGAAGTTCTCGAAGTGCTGCGGGCCTCGAAGCGCCCGAACGACGGCCGGTCGGAGAGCGACGTCGTTCCAGCACCGCGAAAAACGGAAGAGTCGGGAACGTTGCCTACCGTCGGCAAGAAACGCCGCGCGTAGCGGGCAGCTAGAGGCGCACGTCGACCACGAGCGCGGCGAACAAGAGCACCAGGTAGGGCATCGAGGCGAAGAATGTCGCGCGCGCCCAGCGGCGGTCCGCTTGCGGCTTGAGACCGTGGAGCGAAAGAGCGAGAAAGAAGGCGCCCGCCGCCGCGGCGAGCGCCGCGTACACGGCCGACGCATCGCCGGTGATCACCGGGAGCAGCGACACGAAGAAGAGCAGCCCGGAGTAGCGGGCGAGCGCGTGCTTGGCGCCGCGAAGGCCTCGCACCAGCGGCAGCACCGGAATCCGAGCGCGCTCGTACTCCTCGCGACGAAAGATCGCGATCGCCACGAAGTGCGGCAGCTGCCAAAAGAGCAGGACCAGGAACAGGAGCCAAGCCGGCCTGGCGAGCGAGCCCGTGCTCGCGGCCCAGCCGATGAGCGGGGGAATGGCGCCCGGCACCGCCCCGACGTAGAGCGACCAAGGCGTGACGCGCTTGAGCGGCGTATAGACGAGCACGTACGAAACGAGAGCCAGCGCCGCGAGCCCGGCCGAGAGCGGGTTGACGAATGCCGAGAGCAGCACGAGGCCGAAAAGGGACGAGCCCACGCCAAACCAGAGCGCCAGCTCCGGGGTGATACGGCCCGAGGGCAGCGGGCGCGCTCGCGTCCGCGCCATGAGGGCGTCCGTGTCGCGCTCCCAGTACATGTTGAGCGCGTTCGCGCCGCCGACGACGATCGCCGTCGCCAACAACGCCGTGGCGAGGCGCACGAAGTCGACAGCACCGGGCGCCGCCAGCGCCCCCGCCAGCATCGTCACGAGGACGAGGCGCGTGATGCCGGGCTTGGTCAATTGGAACAGCGCCGGCAATACGGCGGCATCGCGACCGTTAGCGAGCTCTGCGACGCGGGTGCTCATGGAGTTCGAGCCGGTCGGCTCAGCGTCACGAGCGAGGCCTCAAGCTTCTTTCTTCTCACTCTTTGCGGGGCTCTCTTCTTCGCTGCCGAGCTCTTTGGCGCTGAGCTGCTTGTCGTCCTTGTCGCGCTCGCCCTTCTTCCCGTCGTCCGAATCGTCGGAGACCCCCTTCTTGAAGTTCCGGATGCCTTCCCCGAGCCCCTTGCCGATGTCGGAGAGGCGGCTGGCCCCGAAAAGCAGCAAAATCACGAGAGCGATGATGAGGATCTGCATCGGGCCGGGCGCCATGGAGTACTCCTGTCGCGGCTGCGACAAATACGCGGGGTGCTTATCACCCTGGGGAGATCCCGGCAATCAGCGCCCATAAACCGCGGGGGACGGCGGCTTCCGTCCGCATCGGGGCGCTCGGCCGCGCCCGTTGCCGCGAAGCGCTTGCCCGCGCCGGCCCAGTATTTTTCGAGCGCCGCCGGGAAGGGAGGGCCGTTCGAGACTCCCTCGACCGGTCAGCGGGCCGCGGCGGTCTCGAGCTGCCCGCAACCGAGCGGGTGCGGTATGCTTGGCGCTCCGCTCGAATCGATCGCTCGGTTCAGCGGCTCTCCGTCCGAATCCCGACTGCTGGAGATCCATGCGACTGACACGAGCCTTGTCGATGGCGGCACTCATCGCCTGCCTTTTCCGTGCCGCGCCCGCCCGTGCGGTGGGCGAAGAGAGCGCGTCGCCGAACGTGAAGGGAGTGACCGGCGGAGCGCTGCTGGGGGCGGAAATCGTGATGCTGACGGAGGCCGCGCTCGGCGCCAAGGACGCCTGGCTCTACTTGGCGGGCGGCGGGGCCGGCGCGGTCGCAGGCGGCGTGGGCGGCTACTTCGCGGAGCAGTCAGGCAGTGCACGCCTCTCGCTTTTCCTCTTGGCAGGAGGCATGGCGCTGGTGATCCCAACCACGGTCGCCGTGCTCAGCGCCACGGCGTACGAGCCGCCCGCCGACTACATCCAGGACCGAGGCCCGGTCGATGAACCCGTTGCCGACCCCGCCGGCCCGAGCGGCTTTCAACCCGAGCCGGGAACCGAGTTGCCTCCTCCCCCCAGCGGTAGGAGCGCGCCCGCCGGCGACGGGGCGGCCAGCGGCCATGCCAGAAGCCGCCAGGCGTCGACCGGCCACACGCAGTTCGGGCCTGGCGGGAGGCGGTACCGGGGCATGCCGCCGCGCGCGCTCGTCGGTGTGTCACCCGGCGCGCTGACGCTGAGCCTGCCGCCCATCGAAATGCACGACGTGTTTTCGACCGAGCAAGTCATTCGCTATGGCATCGCGCAGCGAACCGAGCTGCGCCTTCCGGTCCTCCACGTCGTCTTCTGAGTCACGCGTCCGAACCGCGCGCCGCGCGTGAAAACGAACGAACGAACGCTCGGTTTCCAGGCCGAATGTGGCAACGCCGCGTGCCGACACCGCGTGGCTCCGGCGTAGGGTGACGTAGCGGGGAGTGTTACGAACGGATGCACCGCGCGGAGGGTGATCGCGCGAGCTCGACGAAGCCTGCCCGAATACATCCCCCGACAGAGCTCCGAAAATCGAGCTTCGAGGCGAAGCACGCGGCGCATCGAGAGAGTTTCGGAGGCGGAAAGCGCTCGCGGGTCTGCTTTTGGAGACAAAGCCCCTTTGCCCGGAGTGGAGCATGCCGTAACATTCCTCGAATGGTCTCGAACGACGGGACCACCAGTTTCGCAGAGCGTCAAGAGGATGGCCCAGGCAGCGCCGCAAAGGTCTACTAATTCGAAAAGCCGGCGCAGCGAAGACCCTGCCCTCGGCAAGGTGATTGCCGGACGCTACCGGCTCGAGTCCCGCATCGGCGAAGGGGGCATGGGCATCGTCTACAGGGCCCGGCACGTGCTCATCGATCGGGTCGTAGCCGTGAAGTTGATCCGCCCCGATTTGCGTGGTGAGACGCACCTGCGTGCCTGGATGCTGCGCGAAGCGCGCGCGGCCAATCGCGTCGATCACGCCCACATCATCGATATTCACGACATCGGCGAGACCGACGACGGCGAGCTTTATCTCGTGATGGAGTACCTCGTCGGCACTCCGCTTTCCACCGAACTCGCGCGCGGACCGCTGCCCATCCACCGCGGGGTCGACATCCTGGAGCAAATGGGCGCCGCGCTCTCGCGCGCTCACGACCTGGGCGTCGTGCATCGGGATCTCAAGAGCGACAACATCCTTCTCACCCAGCGCGGCGGTCGCAAAGACTTCGTGAAGATTCTCGACTTCGGCCTGGCCGCCCTGGCGCACGATCCGCGCCTGGCGCCCAAAGGCGCCGTGTTCGGAACTCCGGAGTACATGTCGCCGGAGCAAGCCCGCGGCGAGCAGGCTGGTCCTCACTCCGACCTCTACGCGCTCGGCATTCTCTTCTTCGAGATGTTGACCGGTCAGCTGCCCTTCCGCGCCAACGATCGCGACGGCCTGTTGGAAATGCAGCGCGCGACCGCGGCGCCGCGCCCTGGCTCGATTCGGCGCGACTGTCACCCGGTGGCCGAACGGATCGCGCTCAAGCTGCTGGAAAAGGAGCCACGGCGGCGCTACCGGGACGGTCACCACCTGCTCGAGGAGCTCAAGGCCCTGCAGCGGTCCTTGCCGAGCACTTCGTGGGAAAAAGAAAAAGAGAGTAACGAGGCCGGGCCCTTCGCGCCGCCGCCGCCGCCGCCGCCGCGCTCGCCGGGCGTCGTCGAGTGGGCCAACCGCGCCGGTTTGTTTTCGCGCATGGTGTCTCGAGCCTATCCGTCGGGCAACGCACCGCACGACGTCTCCGAAGCTCTGGCCAAGGTCTGGGAGCTTGCCGCCAAGGCGAACACTCTCGAAGGCGAAGTCGCGATCCACACGCGCAAGCTCG
>DASWGX010000477.1:0-4859 GCA_036393455.1 Polyangiaceae bacterium | reverse complement strand
GACTGGATTTGTCGGTGGTAAACAGCGAGGTCGACCCGCGTTTCGCGTTCATGCCTCTGGACCACGACGGCAAGATCCGCATGGACTGCTCGAGCCCTTTCGCAATGCGCCGCCTGGTCGATCTGCGCGCTCGGTACAGCGTGGCGTTCGGCAACGACCCCGACGCCGATCGTCACGGCATCGTCTCCAGCGCAGGCGGGCTGTTGAACCCCAATCACTATTTGACGATCGCCGTCGACTACTTGTTCCGACACCGACCGGGGTGGCCGGTCGGAGCCCGCGTCGGCAAGACGGTCGTCACCAGCAGCTTCATCGATCGCGTCGCGGCGTCCCTCGGTCGCGAAGTCGCCGAAACGCCCGTCGGGTTCAAGTGGTTCGTGGACGGCCTGGTGAACCGTACGCTGGCGTTCGCGGGCGAGGAAAGCGCCGGCGCCACACTGCTCTGCAAGGACGGCGGCGTCTGGACCACGGACAAGGACGGCATCGCGCTGGCGTTGCTCGCCGCCGAGATCCGCGCGGTGACGGGTCGTGATCTGTCCGACTACGTTTCCGACCTGGAAGCCCGGTTCGGAAAGCCCTACTACGTGCGCTTGGATGCGCCCGCGACCGCGGCGCAAAAGGCGGCGCTGTCCCGGCTCGAAGCCGACGCCGTTCGCGCGGACACGCTCGCCGGCGAAGCCATCGTGGAGCGGCTGACCGAGGCCAAGGCCGGCGGAGCCATCGGCGGGCTCAAGGTCGTGACGCAAAACGGCTGGTTCGCGGCGCGACCGTCCGGAACCGAGGACGTCTACAAGATCTACGCCGAGAGCTTTCGCAGCCGCGAGCACCTGGATGCGATCGTCACCGAGGCGAAAGCCCTGGTGGACGAAGCGCTCGCCTGAGCCCCGAAAAAAGTCGGAACCCTCGCCCCCCCGGCGCTGTCTTTCCCGACACAACGCGGCGTGATCGCCGCCTGGACGCACCCGAACGCCGCGAGCGGCGTCGAGCGCGAACCGGCGCGGGTCCGGAAACGTCGCATCAACCGAAGGTAGGGAAGCATGGGACCGAACCACGGCAAGGCATTACTCTGGTCATCACAGCCGGTGCGCTCGAAGGCTCGCACGCGAGCAGACGAAACACTGCACGTCACGGTGCTCTGGGGAACGAACGTTCTTTGCGTGAGAGAACTCTCCCCGCCACGCCCGTTCACGCTGGGCACGGGCGGCGATTGCGATCTCATCTTGCCGGACGGCGTCGGTGTAAGCACCCGGCACGCGCTCTTGGAAATGGATGCGGAGGGAGTCGTCGTCACCCTGCCCGGCGGCGAACGGCAGCGACTCGTACCGGGCGCCCCGCTCGAGGTCGAGCACGCGTCGCTGCGCTTCCGGCTCGAGCTCGGGGCGCGGCAGACGGAGCGCTTCGCCGGCTTCGCCGTCGATACGTCGGGCCTTGCGTACTTCGGCGCGACGTTGCTCTCGAGCGCGGTCGTGATGGGCGCGATGGCCTGGGCGATGCCCGCCTTCGGCTTGCTCGACGACGAGGCCATCGAACGTGAGCGACGGAACGACTTGTTGCAATACTTGAACGCGCGGGCCGAACGCGAGCTAGAAGCCGATCAAGGCGCAGAAAAGAGCGCCGGCGGCGAGGCCTCGGCGCCGAGCGATGCCGCCCGCGGCGACTCGGGAGAAATGGGCAAGCCCGACGCCCCGCGCGCCAACCGCCGCTTCGCGTCCAGCGCGCCCAAGGCCGATTTCGACACGACGCTGACGCGATCGGAGCTGGTCGCCGAGGCGCGCACCTTCGGCCTGATCGGCATCCTGCCGACGCTCGCCGCCGTGAACCCCGGCAGCGTCTGGGACGTCGAAGGCGCGCTCGACCCGCGCGACCGCACCGCGTTCGGAAACCTGTTCGGCCTCGATATCGGCGAGGCCGCGGGCTCGGGCGGGCTCGGGCTCACGGGAACCGGCGAATCCGGCGGCGGTCGCGGCATCGGGATCGGCATCGGCGGCATCGGGACTTGTCAGAGCGAGGCGTGCGGCGGCAGCCTCGGGGGCATGGGCAGGAGCAGCCACCTCTCCGCCAAAGGACATGGGACCGCCGCGCCGCGCCTGCGCTCGATCGGCGAAACTAGCGTGAGCGGCCACATCCCGCCCGAGGTCGTGCAACGCATCGTGCGCCAGAACTTCGGTCGCTTTCGCAGTTGCTACGAGAGCGGCCTGCGGAAAAATCCGAACCTTACCGGACGCATTACGACGCGCTTCGTGATCGATCGAAACGGCGCGGTGTCCCTGGCGCGAAATGGCGGCAGCGATCTGCCGGACAGCGGCGTCGTGGCCTGCGTCGTAGCGGCGTTCTACGGCCTTTCCTTTCCAAGCCCGGAGAACGGCGTCGTGAGCGTCAGCTACCCGATCGTGTTCAGCGTCGGCTAGGGCGCACCGGTCGATACCGGTTGCCACGGCCGAGGGCGTCCCCTACCCTCGGCCGCATGGCATCCGGCGAGTGGCGTGTGTTGTCCCTGGACGAGAAGATGGCGAAGCGTCACGGCATGCCGCCGCGGGTTCCCGTCCCCGACGAGGAGATGGAAAGTCTTGGGTCGGGCGGGCTCAGCCACGACAACGCGCAGAAGTGGATCAAAGCCTTCGTTGCCAAGGCGGGCGCCCCATGGCGAGCGAAGAACGCCGCCGACGCCAAAGCCTACGACGCCTACCTCGCCAAGATGGCGCCGTGGGCCAAGGCGCAAGCTGCGTTCGCCCGACAGGACTTCGAGAGCGCGCAAAAGTCGCTGAGGCTGGTCACGAACCTCGACCCCAATGATTTCTCCGCAAAGCAGAGCCTCGCTACCGTGTACGCTGCTTCGGGCCAAGCCGAGCAAGCTCTTTCACTCTTCGACCAGATAGCGGAGGTGTGGAACGGCGTCGCCGACTTTCACGTCGCCTACGCCAACGCCTGTCTGATGGGCGCGCGCAAGGACGACGCGCTCGAACAGTTCGTGCTCGCGCTCGAAGCGCAGTCCGACTGCCGGCCGGCGATGGAGGGCTTGGTGGGCCTTGGCATGCTGATCAAGATCTACGAGGATCCGCACGACGCCGCGTCGCTGGTCTTCGTGCGCACGGACTCCATCGTGAAGTATCTCGAAGGGCAGTGGGATGCCACGGAGCACGATCTCGCCTACTACTTTCGCCAGATCGGCTATCACGAGGACGAAGGCCGCTTCGAGGCGATGCTCGCGGCCGCGGAACGCGCGCTCCGCACGGACGCCTCGAACGAAGCCGCGCGCCTCGCCAAAGCTCGCGCGCTGCGCAAGCTCGACCGTCTGGAGGCGGCGAAGCAAGCGGCCGAGGCCGTGCTCGCCGAAAACCCGAGCTCGGCGTCGGCGCACGTGGAGCTTGCCGAATGCGCGCTCGCCTCGAAAGACGACGCCGCGGCCGGAGAAGAGCTCGACCGCGCTCTGGCTCTCGAGCCCGGGCACTTGACGGCGCTCACCCTCAAGTTCCTGCCGCGCGATGCGACCGACCTCGCCGGCGTCCAAACGGCTTTGTCCGCGCTCGACGGTTTCGCCGAAACCCACGCCGCGGTTGCCGGCGCCTGGCGCGTCGCCGCGCGCGCACAAGGCCGAGCGGGCAACGAGGGCGCCTGCATCGAAAGGCTCAAGAAGGCCGTCGAGCTCGCTCCCGACGACGACGACCTGCGCGCCGAGTACTGGACGGAGCTCGCCAAGGCGGGACGCTTCGCCGACGTGTTGACCGAGGCCGAACGCGTGGGCGACATGTCCGCGCACGACTGGCGGCTGCGCTGGAGCGAAGCCGAGGCGCTGAACGGCGCGGGCAAGCGCATGGAAGCGCGCGGAGCGTTCATGGCGATCAATGCCGACACTTCACTTCACGTGGCAATCCGCGCGCGCGCGAAACGAGCCGTCACGTCGCTCGCGGGCTGAGGGCTGCGCCTTCGGCGTCCGCGGCGCGCACGCTACGGCTACCCGGCGTTCGGTTCAGTCGCACACACCCTGCGGGGCGCACTCGCCGCCCAAGCAGTTGTTCGTGTAGCACGCGACGTCGGCCTCGCAGCTTCCGCCGTTTCGTTCCAGCTCGACGCACTCGCCGTCCACGCAGCGCGCAAAAGCCGAACAGATCATGCTGCCCGGCGCGCCGAGCGGCGCCGCGCACGGCTCGCCAGGCTCGGGCTTCGGCGTGCAGAGGCCTTCGAGCACGGCTGCGGCGCCGCCGCCGTCGCAGTACTCGTCGGCCGGGCACGCGTCGGGGAACGACACCGGGCACGGCTGCCCGCTTCCCACCGGGCGCTCGCACGACGACGCGAGAGGGATGAAGCTCGTGACGACACACACGAGGTCGGACTCGCACAGGCTGGCTCCGTTGAAGCCACAGGGGTCCCCTTGCTCGCCGGCGAAGGCGCTGTCGAGCGGTTCGCACTGGCCCGGCGTGCCCTCGTCCTGATTCACGCCGAGACAGAACAACCCAGGGCCGCAGGCGGGCTCACCTTCGTTGCAGGCGTCCCCGCTTCCGCCGAGCTCTTCACACGTTCCGCCAGAGCACCCGAGGCCGCCCTCGCAATGATCGTCGACGCCGCAATCGCCGCCGACCGTCTCGCGCGCGCTGCAGACGCCGGGGCATGCGTTGTCCGTCTTGCAGTAGGAGCCGGGCTCGCATTCCACTTCCGATCGACAACTTTCTCCGATCGGCACCAGCCCGAGCAGGGCGTCATCGCACTCGGGAATATCGCGTTGTTCGGCACTTTCGCAGCCGAGCTCGCGCACCCTGGCGAAACAGGCGTCGATCGCCTCGGGATCGTAACGCAGCGTGCCGGCGTCGATCGCCTCCTCTAGGGCGGGGAGCTCGTCCTCGCTCTGCCGGCGCAGTAGCGTC